>DATDAP010000560.1:0-7619 GCA_036525335.1 Microlunatus sp.
CCAGTCGACCTCGCCGGCGTAGAGCACAGCGTTGCGGCCCCGGCCGATGTCGATGAAGGCGGCCTCCATCGACGGGAGCACGTTCTGCACCCGGCCCAGGTAGACGTTGCCGATCAGCGACGCCGCCGACTCCCGGTCGACATAGTGCTCGACCAGGATGTCGTTCTCGAGCACCGCGATCTGGGTCAGCTCGTCGCGCTGCCGGATGACCATCTTGCGGACCACCGACTCGCGGCGGGCCAGGAACTCGGCCTCGGACAGGATCGGCGCCCGGCGGCGACCGGCCTCACGGCCCTCCCGGCGGCGTTGCCGCTTGGCCTCCATCCGGGTCGAACCCTGGATGCCGGTGACCTCCTCGGCGGCCTTCTGCCGAGACCGCGGCTCGCGGACCCGGACGACGACCTCGGCCGGGTCATCGGCCGACGGAGCACTTTCCTCGCCGCGGCGACGGCGACGGCGACGACGTCGCCGCTGCCCGTCCTCAGCGGAGTCGTCGGTGTCGTCATCGGAGATGTCGGCGTCGCCGGACCGATCGGAGCCACTGGACCGATCGGACCTGGCGGAGCGACCGCCGCCCTTGGAGCTGTCGTCGACATCGGACTCGGCCGCCGGGTCAGCGGAGCCGTCCGCCGCTTGTACGCCGCCGGCGGTCGACGTCGTCGCAACGCCCTGGCCTTCGTCGGCTGAGTCATCGCCGTCGGTCGCATCGCCCCGGGAGCCGGGCTCTCCGTCGCTGCTTCCGCCCCGGCGCCGACGGCGGCCGCCGCGACGTCGGCGACGACGACGAGGTGATCCGCTCTCGTCGCTGTCGTCCGCGTTGGACTCGTCGGCATCCTCGCCGTCGGACTCTTCGTCCTCGTTGTCGCTGTCGTCGCTGTCGTCGTTGTCGCTGTCGTCGGCTTCTGCGGTGGCTTCCGCGTCGGCGGCGGCCTCGCCCGTCGCGGCCTCGCTCGTTGCGGCCTCGACCGTGGCGGGCTCGACCGTGGCGGGCTGGTCCGTGGTGATGACCGGCTCGGCTGGGGCGTGATGGTCGACGGCGTCGGGCCCGGGGGCGATCTCGTCGGCGTCCGACGGGTTCGCTACAGCGCTGCCGACCCCTGGGGCTTCCGCGGTGCTTTCGTCCGCGGTGCTTTCGTCCACGGTGGGTCCGTCCGCGGTGGGTCCGTCCGCGGTGGTTTTGTCCGTGGTGAGGGCGGTCGGCGCCAGCTCGGCGGTCAGGGCCGTTCGGATCTCGTCGAGGGCATCCGCCGTCACGGGCTGCGCCGGCAGCTCGGCCGGCCCGTCGTCCACGGGCGACGATGCGGCAGGAACATCGGCGATGGGCTGGGCCGCCGCCTTCTTCGTCGCGCGTTTACGGGGGGCCCGAGGAGGACCGTCTCCGGCCGCCTTCGTGGCGCGCTTGCGGGCGGTCTTCTTCGCCGGTGCTGGCTGGTCGTCTCCGACGGCCTCGGTCGGCGGGACCGGCTCGGCGGCCGGGTTGGCCGGCGGGCCAGGCTCGGCGGTCATCGCCGGGACCGCACCGGTCGACCGCTCGCCGGGGTCGGGCTCGACGGTGACCGAGGGCGGACCGGCCTGACGCGTCGCCGCGCGTCGACGTCGGCGAGCGGGTGGGGCTCCGCCCGAGTCCGGCGACTGATCGCTCGAGATCTCGGCTGCGGGGGTGTCGTTCGTGTCGGGCTCGTGGTCGAGCATCCGGACTCCTCCAGGTGCGCGAACGCACCTCGTGTCAGTCGCGACGGCGGTGGAGACCGCGTCGCGGAAAGCCTGCGGCGTCGATGGCCCAGACGCCGATCTCCCGCGGTCGGACCAGGCCGTGGTGCGGCCGTTCGTCGCGGTGGAGATGGCACCCGCGGCCCCCGCGAGCTGTCACCTCGTGGAGCGGGAAGTCATCGAGTTGAGGTGCGGGCGCACCTCAGCCGAGGTCTATTCTCCCACACCGCCGAACACCTTCCCTCCGCGTGGGTCACTCTTCCCTCCGCGACGGTCACTCTTCCCTCCGCGACGGTCACTCTTCCCTCCGCGACGGTCACAGGGGCGCGGTGATGTCCCCCGACGACTCGTCGAGCGCGCCCTGGACCAGTCGGGTCAGCAGTGGCGGATGGGGCGGTTGCCAGGCCGGTTCCACCACGACCAGGGCGGCCAGCAGGTCGTCCGGGCGGACCAGCGGCACCTGATGGGCGATCGTGGCGATCAGCCGCCCCGGTTCCAGCCGCAGCCCGCGGACCGCGGCGCGGGCGTCGAAGGTCCGCAGGCCGGATTTCGTCATCCGCGACACCTCGACCTGGTCGCGGGCCAGGAAGGCGGCGACGGCTCGTTCGGCCACCGCCGGCTCGACCCCGAGGACATCGATCTGCCACCGCGAACCTGTGAGCCGATCGGCGAGGGTGTCGCCGGGGGCCACCTGGGCGGCCACGATGTCCAATCCCGCGGGTAGGGCCGAGTCCAGGTCGGCCCGCACCCGCTCGGGGTCGCAGGCCACCGTCAGTCCGATCTCCAGGAACTCGGCCTCACTCGCGGCACCGGTCGGCGCGGCGTTCGCGTACGAGATCCGGGGGTGGGGTGAGAAGCCCGACGAGTACGCCATCGGCACCTGCGCCCGGCGGAGCGCGCGCTCGAAGGCCCGACTGAAATCGCGGTGGCTGGTGAACCGGGCCCGTCCCCGGCGGGCGTACCGGAGGCGCAGCCACTGCACGGGTGGCGGATGCTGTTCCGGCTGGGTCCTGGGCGACACGCCGGGAGACTACAAGAGACGGCGCCCATTGCTTGACGGCAATATTGCCTTACGGGCATACTCAGACCATGACCACCAGCCTCTTCGAGGTCGTCGCCGAACCGCACCGCCGTCAGATCCTGGACGCGCTCCGGGACAGTGACCGATCGGTCACCGAGCTCGTGGACCTGCTCGGTCTCGCGCAGCCGACGGTGTCGAAGCACCTCAGAACCCTGCGGCAGGCCCGCCTCGTCGTTGTACGCCCTGAGGCCCAGCGCCGCTGGTATCGACTGAGCCCGGAGCCTCTTCGGGTCCTCGATCACTGGCTGGAGCCGTACCGACAGACCTGGGAGCGACGTCTCGACGCTCTCGGCGAGCACCTGGATCAGATGGAGGAGAACGATGACTGACCGCCAGCAGATCGACGACGTCGCCCGGGTGGCCGACGCCGCCGCTCGAGGTGAGCTGATCCGCGACGGCGAACGCCTGGGCCTGCGCTACGTACGCCACTACCCGCACCCCGTCGACCGCGTCTGGCGAGCGATCACCGAGTCCGATCAGCTTCGGCACTGGATGCCCTGCGACATCGTCGGCGAGCGGACGGCGGGCGCCGCGATCACCCTGCCGTTCTGGCCCGGGCACGTGGAGAAGTACGCCATCGACGAGCCGACGCTGACCGGTCGGATCGAGGTCTGGGAGCCGCCGCGGCGCTTCGGCTGGACCTGGGGCGGTGACCTGTTGATCTTCGAGCTGACCGCGGTGGACGACGGTACCGAGCTGGTCTTCACGACCTGGCCCGAGGATCCGGATCTGGAGGGCATCGTCAGCTCGGCCGGTGGGTATCACCTCTGCCTCGCCGAGCTCACGCTGCTGCTGGACACCGGCTCGGCGCCGCCGATGACCGACGTGGACGAGGTCGCGCTCCGGCTGACCGAGACGTACCGGCTGCAGTTCGACGCCGCCTGACGGCCCGCGGGCGGCGTAGCCGAGCTGAGTTTCGTACGCCGTCCCTGTCACCCAGAAGACACCTCCGGCACGTATCGGCGGCAGGGCCGACGCGCTCTCATCCCCTCGGTGATCAGCACCTGACGCCCCGAATACGCCGACCGGCGTCGGGCAACCCCGAGGCGGGTGCGGTCCCTGACCTGTCAGTCATCTTCCGAAGGGATCACGACCGTGACCATCGACTTCAGCGCCAGCCGATCGCTCGCCCCCCTCTCGAGTCATCCCAGCAGCGCCTCACCTGAGCTCGGCCACGCGCACCACCTCAGCACCGACGCCGGCTTCGACATCCACCTTCCCGGTGACCCCGGGTACGACCAAGCCCGGCTGGCCTGGAACCGGGCCGTCGATCAGCGCCCCGCCGCCGTCGCCGAACCACGGTCGGCACACGACGTGTCGCGGCTGGTCCGCCTCGCCACCGAGCACGGTCTCCGGGTGGCGCCCCAGTCCACCGGGCACAACGCCGGGCCGCTGGCTCAGCGCGGCCTGGACGACGTCGTGCTGGCGAAGATGTCTGCTCTGGCCGAGGTCAGCATCGACCCGGCCCGGCGGGTCGCCCGGGTGGGCGGCGGCGCGATCTGGGATCCGGCCGTGAAGGCGGCGGCTGCTCACGGGCTCGCCGCGCTGCACGGCTCCTCCCCCGACGTTGGGATCGCCGGCTACAGCCTCGGTGGCGGACTCGGCTGGTACGCCCGCGCGCTCGGCCTGGCCGCCAACCACGTCACCGCCGCGGAGATCGTGATCGGTGACGGCACCATCGTGCGTACGGATGCCGAGCACGATCCCGAGCTGCTCTGGGCCCTCCGTGGAGGCGGCGGCAGCTTCGGTGTGGTGACCGCGCTGGAGCTCTCGCTGTTCGACATCGCCACGGCGTACGCCGGCATGATGATCTTCGACATCACCCGCGCCGAGGAGGTCCTGCGGTGCTGGGCACCATGGGCCGCGACGGCGCCGGACGAGGTCACCACCTCGTTCCGGATCTTGCACCTGCCGCCGCTGCCGGAGCTGCCACCCTTCCTCAGCGGTCGTTCCGTGGTGGTGATCGACGGAGCCGTGCTCGCCCCCGACGACACCGCGGACCGGATCCTCGCCGGCCTCCGCGCCCTTCGCCCGGAAGTGGACACCTTTTTGCGCGTGCCGGCAGCCGCGCTCACTCGCCTGCACATGGATCCGGAGGGGTCCGGATCCGGGATCGGCGGCTCGGCCATGCTCACCGAGCTGCCGGAGTCGGGGATCGATGCCTTCCTCGGTGCCGTCGGTGATCGCTCATCGACCTCGCTGATGATGGGTGAGCTCCGTCAGCTCGGCGGCGCGCTGGCTCGGCCGGCGGGGGGCGGCGGTGCCGTCTCCCGGCTCGACGGCCGGTTCCTGGCCTTCGCCACGGGGATGGTCTTCAACCCGGAGATGGCCCTGCGGGTCGGAGCCGATGTCGCGGCCTTCACCGGATCCCTGACGCCGTGGACCGGCGGCCGCACGTACCTGAACTTCGCCGAGGACGCCGTCGACGCGCGCCAGGGCTACGACGACGTGACCTGGCGACGGCTGAGCGGCATCCGCTCGGCTGTTGATCCGGGCGGCATCTTCGCGGCGAACCACCCGGTGCCGCGGCTCTACGAGGACGGCCGCCCGACCTGGTGATCATGACGGCCTCTGGCCGGGCGCACCAGTCCGAGCCTCCCGGGTCTGGCAATTTCCATCCACGGACGGCATCTCCACACCACCCTCGGCCCGGGTGCGGCCAATTTCCATCCACGGACGGTATCTCCACACCACCTCGGCCTGGGTGCGGGCAATATCCATCCACGGATGGAAAAAGCGCACCGGCCACGATCCTCGCCCGGCATTCCCCATCCACAGATGAAAATTGCGAGTGGACCCGACCTTCTGGCAAGCCGAGGCGGGCTCGCGATGAGAGCCGGCGAGGCCGTACGGGTCGGCGGCTCGGGTTCGACCAGAACCCGAGCCGTCGATCGTCAGCCGTACAGCTTCTCGGCGTAGGACGGCCCGTAGTAGGCGGTCAGCTCTGCCAGGCTCGCCTCGTTGGCCTCCAGCGTCTTGGCGATCACCGGGCGGGACGGGAGCGGGTCGGTCCAGGTGTCGGGCTGCCAGAGCGTCGAACGCAGGAAGGCCTTCGCGCAGTGATGGAAGACCTCTTCCACCTCGACCACCAGGGCCAGGATCGGGCGGTGGCCCTTGACGATCATGGAGTCGAAGAAGTCGGCGTCGCGGACCAGCCGGGCCCGACCGTTGATCCGCAACGTGTCGGTCCGACCGGGGATGAGGAAGATCAGCCCGACGTGCGGGTTGGCCAGCACGTTGCGGTAGCCGTCGACCCGACGGTTGCCCGGCCGCTCGGCGATGGCGACGGTGCGGTCGTCGAGGACGTACGCGAGCTGCCCCGCCGGATCGCCCTTCGGTGAGACGTCGCAGCGCCCGTCGGCGTCGCTGGTGCCGATCAGGCAGAAGGGCGAGGCGGCCAACCACTGCCGGTCGAGGTCGTGCAGCGCAGGGCGCACCTTGTCCCGGGCCCGCTGGGTCGGTTCACCGACCAGGTCGCTGAGCTCGGCTGCACTGGTGATCTCGTCCACGGGTCCAGCCTCGCTCACCGTCGCCCACCCACCAAGCGATTTGCCTGGGGTGTCACACCTCAGACCGGCGAGATCGGCAGCAGCTGCCGACCCGTCGGTCCGATCTGGATCTCCGTGCCGAGGTCCGGGCAGACGCCACAGTCGAAGCACGGCGTCCACCGGCAGTCCTCGACCTCTGTCTCGTCGAGGGCGTCCTCCCAGTCCTGCCAGAGCCAGTCCTTGTCCAGACCGGAATCCAGGTGATCCCAGGGGAGCACCTCGTCGAAGCCTCGCTCGCGCACCGTGTACCAGTCGACGTCCACCCCGGTGTCGGCCAGCGCGTCCGTGGCGCAGCGCATCCAGCGCTCGTAGCTGAAGTGCTCGCTCCAACCGTCGAATCGACCGCCGTCGCGCCAGACCGCCTCGATCACCGGCCCGATCCGGCGGTCGCCCCGGGACAGCATTCCCTCGACGACGCCGGGTTTGCCATCGTGGTAACGGAATCCGATGGCCTTGCCGAACTGGCGATCGGCGCGCACGGTGTCGCGCAGCAGCTTCAGCCGTCGGTCGATGGTGTCGGCGTCACACTGTGCCGCCCACTGGAACGGGGTGTGCGGCTTGGGCACGAAGCCCCCGATACTCACCGTGCAACGGATGTCGCGCCTCCCGCTGGCGTCGCGTCCGGTCTGGATCACCTTGCGGGCGAGATCGGCGATGCCGAGCACGTCCTCGTCGGTCTCCGTCGGCAGGCCGCACATGAAGTAGAGCTTCACCTGCCGCCAGCCGTTCGCGAACGCCGCGGCGACCGTACGGATCAGGTCCTCCTCGCTGACCATCTTGTTGATCACCTTGCGCAACCGCTCCGAGCCACCCTCGGGGGCGAACGTCAGACCGGAGCGGCGACCGTTGCGGGACAGCTCGTTGGCCAGGTCGATGTTGAACGCGTCCACCCGGGTGCTGGGCAGCGACAGCGAGACATTCGTTCCCTCGTAGCGATCCGCGAGCTGCTTGGTGATCGGCGCGATCTCGGAGTGATCGGCGCTGGACAGGCTGAGCAGACCGACCTCCTCCAGCCCCGTCGCCTCGATGCCGCCCTGCACCATCGCCCCGATGGTCTCGATGCTGCGCTCCCGCACGGGTCTGGTGATCATGCCCGCCTGGCAGAACCGGCAGCCACGGGTGCAGCCCCGGAAGATCTCCACCGAGTAGCGCTCGTGCACGGTCTCGGCCAGCGGCACCAGCGGCTTCTTCGGGTACGGCCACGAGTCCAGGTCCATCACCGTGTGCTTGACCACGCGGGCCGGCACACCCGGTCGGTTCGGCGTCACCGAGGCCAGCGC
>DATDAP010000561.1:0-30658 GCA_036525335.1 Microlunatus sp.
GGGCAGCGCCTTCCCCGGCGACAGTGTTCCCGCCCGTACGAGCGGGATCGAACCGGACGAAAGGTCCGTGGTGTATCTCAAGAGCCTCACGTTGCGCGGGTTCAAGTCCTTCGCCTCGGCCACCACGCTCAACTTCGAGCCCGGCATCACCTGCGTCGTCGGTCCCAACGGCTCCGGCAAGTCGAACGTGGTCGACGCCCTCAGCTGGGTGATGGGGGAGCAGGGCGCGAAGTCGCTGCGCGGCGGGAAGATGGAGGACGTCATCTTCGCCGGCACCTCGGGTCGGGCGCCCCTGGGCCGGGCCGAGGTGCTGCTGACCATCGACAACACCGACGGCGCCCTGCCGATCGACTACACCGAGGTCACCATCTCGAGGACCATGTTCCGCAACGGCGGCTCCGAGTACGCGATCAACGGACATGCCGCCCGACTGCTCGACGTCCAGGACCTGCTCAGCGACTCCGGTATCGGCCGGGAGATGCACGTCATCGTCGGGCAGGGTCAGCTGGACTCCATCCTCCAGGCCACGCCGGAGGGTCGGCGTGGCTTCATCGAGGAGGCGGCCGGGGTCCTCAAGCACCGCAAGCGCAAGGAGAAGGCCCTCCGCAAGCTCGAGGCGTGCGAGGGGAACCTGACCCGTCTCCAGGACCTGATCACGGAGATCCGTCGCCAGCTGAAGCCGCTGGGACGGCAGGCCGAGGTGGCCCGCAGGGCCGCCGTGGTGCAGGCCGACGTCCGGGACGCCAAGGCCCGGTTGATCGCCGACGACCTGGTGCAGGTGCAGCTGTCGATGGCCTCCGACCTGGCCGACGAGCGCGTCATGAAGCAGCGCCGGCTCGAGCTGGAGAACGCGCTGGAGACCGCGCGAGCGGTCGAGGTGGAGGCCGAGCAGGCGGTCCGGGCCTGCGTCCCACGGCTCAACACCGCGCAGGAGACCTGGTACTCGCTGGCCGCCCTGAAGGAGCGCGTCGCGTCCACCGCGTCGATCGCGCGCGAGCGGATGCGGAACGCCGACAACGATCCGGGCGAGACCCGGGTCGGTCGTGACCCCGACGAGCTCGAGCGCGAGGCCGACGCGGTGGCCGGGCAGGAGGCGGCGCTGGCCCGCGAGGTCGCTCAGCGCGGGCAGACGCTGACCGATGCCGCTGCCCACCGGACGGAGACCGAGGTCAGCCACCAGCGGGAGGAAGTCCGGTTGGCCGCGCTGGTCCGGGCTGCGGCCGACCGACGCGAGGGTCTGGCTCGGTTGACCGGGCAGGTCAATTCGCTGCGGAGCCGAGCCGAGGCGGCCGAGGCCGAGATCGGGAGACTGGCCGGAGCCCACTCCGAGGCGGTGCAGCGGGCTGAGCAGGCCGGCCGGGCGTTCACCTCGTTGGAGACCCAGGTCGCCGGCCTCGACGACGGTGAGCTGGGGTTGGACTCGGCCCACGAGAAGGCGTTGGAGGCGAAGGAGGGGGTCGAGGCCGAGCTGGGCAGGCTGCGGACCGAGGAGCGGGAGGCGACCCAGGTACGGGCGGCGCTGCAGGCCCGGCTCGAAGCACTCCAGGTCGGTCTGCACCGCAAGGACGCCACCGGGGCGCTGCTGGCGGCCACCGAGCCCGTTCAGGGTCTGCTCGGCTCCGTCGCCGCGCTGGTCACGGTGCGCGGTGGGTACGAGACTGCCGTCGCCGCGGCCCTGGGGGCGGCCGCCGACGCGGTCGCCGTCACCGACGTCGATGCGGCGCTGGGCGCGGTCGCGTTGCTGAAGACCGAGGACCTGGGCCGGGCCGGACTGCTGTTGGCGGGCTCGCCGACGGGAGCCGACGCCAGTGATGATCGAGCCGAGTGGCCGAGCCTGCCCGAGGGCGCCGTGTACGCGGTCGACGTGGTCGATACACCCCCCGACATCGCCCGAGCGACGTGCCGGCTGCTGCGCAAGACCGCCCTGGTCGACGACCTGGACGCGGCCCGGACGCTGGTCGACCGGCTGCCGGACCTGACGGCGGTCACCACCGACGGCGACCTGCTCAGCACCCACTACGCGGCCGGGGGCTCGAACGCGCAGCCGAGTCTGATCGAGGTGCAGGCCGCCGTCGACGACGCCGAGCAGCGGCTGGCGGAGGCGCACCACCGCTGCGAACGACTCCGGTTCGGCCAGACCGAGCTCGAGGAGCGACTCCGGCTGAGCAACGAGACGGTCGAGGCGACGCTGGCCCGCCTGCACGAGTCGGATGCGGCCATGGCGGCGATGGCCGAGGAGCTGGGTCAGCTCAGCTCGGCCTCCCGCTCGGCGCACGCCGAGGCCGACCGGCTGCTGCAGGGGATGGCCCGGGCCGAGGAGGCTCGCGATCGTGACCTCGGTGGGCTCGCCGACCTGGAGCGTCGCCTCGAGCTGGCTCAGGAGGCACCCGAGACCGAGGAGCCCGATCCCGCCGAGCGCGACCGGTTCGCCGAGGCCGCCCGGCAGGCCCGCAGTGCCGAGATGGACGCCCGGCTTGCGCTGCGGACCATGGAGGAGCGGGTACGGGCCCTGGCCGGACGCTCCGACGCCCTGCGCCGGGCCGCCGCCCACGAGCGGGCGGCCCGGGCCAAGGCCCAGGCCCGACGGGAACGGATGCTGCGGGAGGCACAGGTGGCTGCCGGGGTGCACGCCGGGGCCGGCTACCTGGCCCGACGGATCGAGGCGTCCATCGAGCTGGCCGGGGCCGAACGGGCGGGAGCCGATGCGGCCAGGACCGACGCCGAGGCGGCGCTGGCCGAGATCCGGGGACGGCTGCGGACGCTCACCCACGACTTCGAGTCCCTGGTCGACACCGTGCACCGCGACGAGATGGCGCGGGCCGAGCAGCGGATGCGGCTGGAGACGCTGACCGAGAAGGCGATGACCGAGCTCGGTCTCGAGCCCGAGGGTCTGGTCGCCGACTACGGGCCCGACCAGCCCGTGCCGGTGTTGGCCCGGCCCGACGGCACCGCCCTGGGCCCGGACGACGAGGTGCCGGAACCGATCCCGTACGTGCGCGAGCAGCAGCAGAAGCGGCTGCGGGCGGCGGAGCGTGCCCTGGCGGTGCTCGGCCGGGTGAATCCGCTGGCGTTGGAGGAGTTCGACGCGATGGCGGAGCGGCACAAGTTCCTCTCCGAGCAGCTCGACGACCTGAGGAAGACCCGCTCCGACCTGATGGACATCATCACCGAGGTGGACAGCCGGGTCGAGCAGGTGTTCGCCGAGGCGTACGCAGATGTGGAAGCGGCCTTCGGCCGGGTGTTCTCGCGGCTCTTCCCCGGCGGCGAGGGCAGGTTGGTGCTGACCGAGCCCGGAAACTGGCTCACCACCGGGGTGGACGTCGAGGCGCGCCCACCGGGCAAGAAGGTGAAACGGCTGTCGCTGCTGTCCGGGGGCGAGCGCTCCCTGGTGGCGGTGGCCTTCCTGGTCGCCCTGTTCATCGCCCGCCCCAGTCCGTTCTACATCCTGGACGAAGTCGAGGCGGCCCTCGACGACACCAACCTCGGGCGGCTGCTGGAGATCTACGAGGAGCTCCGGGAGAACAGCCAGCTGATGGTGATCACCCACCAGAAGCGCACGATGGAGATCGCCGACGCACTGTACGGGGTCACCATGCGGGGCGACGGCGTCTCCACCGTCATCTCCCAGCGCCTGCGGGAGACCGCCTCCGTGGCGTGAGCGGGGGACCGCCTCGGTGGCGTGATCGTGACCTAACCGAGAGGCGACACGCGCCTCGATCGGAGCCCGGACGCGGGTGGAGCGGTTGAAGATGCCGGTACGGGTATCTCCGGTGCTCGTCGACAGTGACCTTCCCCAGGCCGCACTGTCATGTGGCCCACTGTCCGAAAGGGTGCCTTATGACCGCCATCCTCGTTGCCATGATCATCGTACTGACCATCGCGGCCGGCATCGCCGGACTCGTCGTGTTCGGGATGCAGGGTCGCGGCAGCCAGCACGTACCGAAGCTGACCGACCACATGTCCCGTGTCGCCCGTCACCTGAACGGTGAAGGCCAGCCGCCGCGGTCCCTCACGCACTCGCGCTGACCCCCTGATCGGCCGGGCGCACGCTCGGCGTCGTCGCGCGGCCGGTTTCCGCGTTTTCCGTCAGACGACGGCTTCTGCAGGTCCCGGGTGACCGGGCTGCCGTGTCTTCCGTCGAGTGACGGAAAACGCAGGACCGGAGGAACGAGGAGCGCCCTGACGCACCCCTAGGATGTGCCGGTGGATCCCATGACCCTCTGGTACGTCGTCGGCGGTATCTTCCTGGCCGCCGTCGTCATCGTCGGCTTCGTCGCCGTCAACCGTCGCGCCGCCCTGCGCCGGGCGGAGGAGCAGAAGCAGCTCCGGACGGGTGAGGCGACGGGCAGCCGGTCCGACGGCGGGGGAGCGGTCGACGTCCTCGATCGTCCGACCAGCACGACTCCGGCCGACCCCGACGACGCCGGTACGGACCTCGCGGTCGCGGACGTCGTCGTCCCGGAGCTTGATCGGCCGGAAGCCACGGACAGCCGACTCGCCCGACTCCGTCGTCGACTGGCCGGCTCGAACAACGCGCTCGGCCGCGGCTTGCTGATGCTGCTCTCGCGGGACCAGATCGACGAGCAGACCTGGGAGGACTTCGAGGACACCCTCATCGGCGCCGATCTGGGGGTCGGACCGACCACCGAGCTGGTCGACAACCTGCGCACCCGGTTTCGCATCGAAGGCGTGGCCGATTCGAGCACGGCTCGCGAGATCCTGCGGTCCGAGCTGCTGGCCCTAGTCGACCCCAGCATGGACCGGGCCATCCGCGCCGACCGTACGGAGACCCCGGCGGTGATCATGGTGGTCGGCGTGAACGGCACCGGCAAGACCACCACCGTCGGCAAGCTGGCGCGGGTGCTGGTCGCCGAGGACAAGGACGTGCTGCTCGGCGCGGCCGACACCTTCCGGGCCGCGGCCGCCGAGCAGCTGCAGACCTGGGGGGACCGGGTCGGCGTGCCGACCGTTCGTGGTCCGGAGGGATCGGATCCCGCCAGCGTCGCGTTCGAGGCGGTGAAGAGCGGCATCGAGGGCGAGGTCGACGTGGTCCTCATCGACACCGCCGGCCGGCTGCACACCAAGACGGGGCTGATGGACGAGCTCGGCAAGGTGAAGCGGGTGATCGAGCGTCAGGCGCCGGTCGGTGAGGTGCTGCTCGTGCTCGACGCGACCACCGGGCAGAACGGTCTCACCCAGGCGCGGATCTTCCGCGAGGTCGTCGACGTGACCGGCATCGTGCTCACCAAGCTGGACGGGTCGGCCAAGGGTGGCATCGTGGTCCAGGTGCAGCGCGAGCTCGGCGTGCCGGTGAAGCTCGTCGGTCTCGGCGAGGGCGTCGACGACCTGGCGCCCTTCGACGCCACGGTGTTCGTGGACGCGCTGCTGGAAACGGCCTGACCGGAGCATGGAGAAGAAGGAGCGGACACGCACCAGGGCCCCGATGGCGTGTCCGGACCTCCTTCTCGGCAACGGACACCCACATCGGGCAACCATCCAGGTACTGTCGCCGCCATCTCTCAGCGAGCTCATCGGGCGCCACACGGACTGAGAGGGAGATCACGGCGGGAGACGCCGGCAAACCTTCGTTCTCGTTGGAGTGACCCCCGAGTTCCTGGTGTCAGGCGTCGGACGACGCCGCGCTGCTGGCGCCGTGGTTGACTGCTTCGAGCAGTGCTCCGATGAAGGGCGGTAGGTCATCGGGGTTGCGGCTCGTGATCAGGTTGCCGTCCGTCACCACCTGCTCGTCGACCCATTCGGCGCCGGCGTTGCGCAGGTCGGTCCGCAGACTCGGCCAGGACGTGATCCGCTTCCCGCGCACCACATCGGCCTCGATCAGGGTCCACGGAGCGTGACAGATCGCGGCCACCGGCTTGCCCGACTCGACGAACGCCTTCACGAAGGCGACCGCGTCGGCGTCCAGCCGCAGCGCGTCCGGATTGGCCACCCCGCCAGGCAGCACCAGGGCGTCGTAGTCGTCGACCGACGCGGAGCCGACCTCGGCGTCGACGACCTGGGAGTCTGCCCTGTCGAGGTGCTCGTACAGCTGCACCGACCCACTCTCCGGGCTGAGCAGCACAGCCGTGTGCCCGGCGTCCGTGACCGCTGTCCAGGGCTCGATCAGCTCGACCTTCTCGATGCCTTCGCTCGCCACCAGGAACGCCACCGTCTTCGTCTCCGTCATCCCGCCAACTCTAGCCCTTACGTTGTAAATGCCCGTCGAGGCGGGCACTCCGTCGGCCAGGCGCTACGTTCGAGCCGGTGTCAGACCAGCAAGGCTCGGACGATCCCACCGGGTAGCTCAGAGGTCTCGGCGATGACCGACCCGTTCCTGGCGAAGACAGCCGACCGGCCGGCGGTCTCGTCGTACCCGCCGGCCGTCGGTCCGGCGAAGCTGGCGAAGCCGACGTACGCCCGGCAGGTGGTCGCGATCCGGGCGGCCCGCTCGCGTTGGACGCCGACGTCACCGGGATGGTCGACGAGACCGGCCACGTACAGGTCGATGCCGGTGTCGGCCAGGGCCTTGACGTGGTCGCCGATCCCCGTGTCGCGGCAGACGCCGAGCCCCACCCGCCAGCCGTCCAGGTCGAGCACCACCGGCCGCGGGCCGGGGGTGAAGTGCTCGGACTCCGCCGACCCGAGATGCTGCTTGCGATAGACCACCCGGGCGCCCTGAGCGTCGATCAGCAGGATCGCGATGGCCCGGCCGACGGTTCGATCAGATGTCGGCGCGCCGACGGTTCGATCAGACGTCGGAGCGCCGACGAGCGCGATCGTGTTCATCGTGTCGCAGGCCTCGACGATGGCCGCCAGTGCGGGATCGTCGACCGCCACCGTGGAAGCCTCGAGGTCGTAGCCGGTGAGCGACAGCTCGGGGAAGACCACCAAACGCGCCCGGGCGGCGAGCACGGTCAACGCGTGCGCCTCCGCGTTGGCGACCAGTGCTCCCGTCACGCAGGGTGGCTGGGCGACGGCGATCTGCAGGGGGACGGGCACCTCCCCATCATCGCCTCGCGCGCCGAGGCCTCAGATGGTGTGCCCCCCGTTGACCGTGATCCGCTGCGCCGTCACGAACCCGGCGGCGTCGCCGGTCAGGTACGCCACCGCTCCGGCGATGTCCTCTGGGGTGCCGATCCGACCAAGCGGCACTTCCGCCAGGTAGTGGCTGGTGTCCGCTCCCGTGTGTCGCTCGACCGGGATCCAGCCGGGGGCGACCAGGTTCACCGTGATCCCGTACGGGCCGAGCTCGCGCGCCCAGATCTTGACGAGCTCCGCCTCCGCGGCCTTCGCGGCCGAGTACGCCGACCAGCCCGGCTTGGCCCGCTCGACCATGTCGGAGCCGATCAGGACCACCCGGCCGAAGTGGTGTTCCTTCATGGCAGGCAGGGCAGCCTGCGCGAGCAGGGTCGGGCTCTTGACGAAGAAAGTCAGCTGGTCGAGATGGTCCTGCCAGGTCAACCCTTCCAGCTCGGTGACCGGCTGCGGACCTGTGGCGTTGGCGACGACAGCGAGCACCGGTCCGAGGTCGGCGGACGCCCGTGCGACGAGCTCGGCGACGGCGGCCTCATCGGTCACGTCGGCCGCGCACGCGGTGGCCGCTCCGCCGGCTCGACGGATGTCGGCGACCACTCGCTCGGCGTTCTCGGCGCCGGAGCGGTAGTTGACGGCGACCGCCCAGCCGTCGACCGCGAGCCGGCGGGCGATGACGGCGCCGAGTCCGCGGGAGGCACCGGTGACCAGGGCGACACGTTCTGACGACACGGCGGAACGCTACCGGACTGCGGTCGTGGCCGGCTGACCGCTACGATCAGGCAACGCGTTGTGAGAGCGCTCCTACCCGATCCAGGTGAGAGCGCTCTGACGACCATGGTGAGGTGGGAGTGTCGTGGCGAAGAAGCTGTCGCAGAAGCAGCGGGAACGGCCCAGGGTGGACAACGGGGCCATCGCCCAGCCACGGCCGACGACGACGAACAACCGACCGCCCACGCTGGAGACCGTGGCCGCGCTGGCCGGCGTCTCCCGAGCAACGGCGTCGAGAGTGGTCAACAACCTCGACCGGGTCGCGCCCCATGTCGTCGCCTCCGTGAACGCCGCCATCGACGAACTGGGATACGTGCCCAATCAAGCCGCGCGATCCCTGGCCCGGCGCCGGACGGCCGTCATCGCGGTGGTCATTCCCGAGTCGACCGAACGCCTGTTCGCCGATCCGTTCTTCGCGACCGTCGTGCAGGGCGCGGCGGCGCACCTGGCGGCGACCGACTACACGCTGAGTCTCGTACTCGGCTCGAACGAGGGTGACAAGAGTCGTCGCTATCTCACCGGCGGCAACGTGGACGGCGTGCTGGTGGTCTCCCAGCACGAAGGCGACCTGCCCCTGACCCGTCTCGGGCTGACCGTTCCGATCGTCTTCGCCGGTCGACCAGCCGTGGACTTCGGTGAGCGGGGCCACTTCGTCGACGTCGACAACCGGGCAGCGGCCGCGGTCGGCGTCGGGCATCTGCTCGAACGGGGGCGGAGCCGGATCGCCACCATCGCCGGGGCCCAGGACCTGGCCGCCGGCCGGGACCGATTGAACGGGTGGCGGGACGTCCTGACCGCGGTCGGGCTACCGGATGACCTGGTGGCGGTGGGCGATTTCACCCCGGAGTCGGGCACGGACGCGATGGAGAGGTTGCTCGCCGGTCCGCGGTTCGACGCGGTCTTCGCCGCCAACGACCAGATGGCCTTCGGAGCGATCTCGGCGCTGACCCGCGCTGGACGGTCGGTCCCCGACGACGTCGCGGTGGTGGGATTCGACGACGACCAGTTCAGCCGGGCGGCTCGCCCGACGATCACGACCGTGCACCAGCCGGCCAAGGAGATGGGTCAGGTGATGGCCAGCCACCTGGTGGCGCTGATGGCCGGCGATCCGGTCGAGCAGCTGACTCTGCTGCCGACCCACCTGGTGGTGCGCGAGTCCAGCTGACACTCGGGCGGTGCCGTCCGCAACTTCGCTGGTGCTGCAACACCAGCGAAGTCGAAAGGTCTGGGAATGCGAAAGCGCTCACGTCGACATCGACGTGAGCGCGGGGGAATCGTCAGTGATCCTGGGCTGGGTCAGCGGTTGAGTGTCGGATCGGCGTTGAGCGCCAGCAGCGTCCAGTCGTCGGCCCAGTGCAGCGCGGTACGGACGGCGTGGCCGGCCCTCGTCACCAGAGTGATCATCACGAGTTCACCCCCTCCTGTCTGTCGTCCTGTGGTCTCGTACGGGTACCAGCCTGGCACGGCCGATCAGCGCAGCGAGAACATCGTGACCCGGCTCATGAGGCCAGTGGACGGTATGGTGTGGCCGTCTGCGCACTCGTGCACGTGTGCGCGCCAACACTGCGCGAATCGGCTGATGAGTCTCGACCCGTCCGCCAGGGTCGGGATCAGCGGTCGCAGCCGCCGTCCTTGTCCGGTCGCGAGTAGGCCTTGTTCACGTCGACGGTTCCCTTGTAGGCGTACGGATCCTCGCCGGCGACCAGGACGATGTCGCGGAAGTCGGCGATGCCCATGTGCTCCTTCGGTCCGGGCGGGGTCCACGGCAGCAGGGACTCTGCACTCATGTAGTGGTTGGCCAGCGCGCGTCGGTAGCCGTGCCGACCCGAGTTCTCCAGCGATCGGTGCAGCAGGTAGCCGTTGAAGATCAGCGCCGCGCCCGCCGGGAGCTGCACCGGAACGGCGTCCTCCTCGGCGTACGGGAAGTCGTAGGACTCGGTGGTGCAGTCGAAGCGCGGGTCGTCCTGGTTCCTCGCCGGGTAGATGACACCCCGGCGATGTGAGCCGGGCAACACCCACAGACAGCCGTTCTCGATCGTGGCGTCGTCCAGGGCGATCCAGACCGCCGTCAGCGAGCGGTCCCGGGTCGGGATGAAGAACTCGTCCTGGTGCCAGGCCTGCCCGGGCTTGCCCTCGCTCTTGATGAACAGCATCGACTGCATCGCCTTGACGTTCGGCCCGATCACCGAGACCAGGGCGTCGACGATCTTCGGTGTGTGCAGCGCCCGCTCGGCCGCGGCCGAGAGCTTGTGCGGATAGTGGATGCACAGGTACTTCCGCAGCAGCTCCTCGTCGGACGCGGCGGCGGACATCTCAACGCCGACGGCTTCGGTGTCGGCGCCGTCGGAGTATCCATAGGTGATCTCGCCGTAGTCGCCCCGGCAGATGCGCAGCGCCTCGTCGTTGATCTCGGCGACCTCGGATGGACTCAGGGCGTTCCGCAGCAGCGCGAACCCGTTCTCGGCGAAGTGCGCGGCCAGCTCGGGCCCGGCCGCGTCGAACAAGGCGAGATCGGGGCTCGTGCGGGTGGAGACGGCGGTCATCGGGACCTTCCTCGTGGCGTCGTGCGATGTCTCAAGCGTCGCAGGCCCACGGTGCCCGGGGGAATGTCGAGGACGATCCGGTTAATATCCGATCGTGACATCATCACCGCTCGCCATCGCCAGGCGACAGTCGGTACGGGCAGCCGACTATCCCGCGGGGGCCACGTTCGGTCCGCGGGAGCTGTTCGACGACGAGTTCGTCTGGTTGTTGCGCGGCTCGGCCATCTGGACAGTTCAGGCGGGCTGGGGTCAGCCGGGGAAGCAGATCGTCCTGCGGCCGGGGATGTTGGCGTTGTCCCGATTCGGCACCGTCGACCACCTGCAGTGGGACTCGCACGTGGTCTCGACCCATGGGTACGCCCACTTCACCATCAAGAACACCGAGCGGCTGGGGCCGCGCAGCAGCTGGCCCAGGGTGCGCGACATGGCGGCGGCGCCGCTGCTCAGCGGGCTGACGACGTACCTGCTGGAGCTGGCCAAGCTCCCCGGGGAGCCGGCGGCCCGGCGCACCGACGAGCTGCTCGCGTTGCTGCTGGACCTGTTCGTCACCGGTCCGTTCGGGAGCTCGCCCTGGGACGGACTGCCCGGCCCCCTGCTGGCGGTGATCGAGGCCACTCGGGCGATCTGGATCGCCGAGGGTATGCGGATCGTCTCGGTCGAGGAGCTGGCCACCCAGGCGAACATCTCGCAGGGGCACGTGTTCCGGCTGTTCCGGGAGACCTACGGGGTCGGGCCGGCGCGGGCCCTCGAGCTGGTCCGTCTGGTCAGGGCCGCGACCTGGCTGCAACGCAGCAACAGCACCTTGGCCGACATCGCCGCTCGCGCGGGCTTCGCCAACGCCTACCACTTCTCCCGCCGGTTCTCGGGTGCGTACGGCTCCGCACCGGGTGCCTTCCGTCGCCGAGGGGCCACCTCCGACCCGTACGAGATCCTGCGCACGCCCGCGCTGGTCTCGCTGGCCCAGGGTCTGCTCCAGGCCCCGGCTCAGCCGGCTCGGGTGCGCCGGGACGGTCAGCTGGTCGGCTGAGGCCCGGACCCGAGGGCTTTGCCCAGGCAGACCACCTGGTCGGCGTCGGCGTAGAAACCGAACGGCGCGATGTCGGTGTAGCCGTGACTCCGGTAGAAGCCGATCGCCGCGAGCTGGGGGGCGCCCGTGGCCAGGATGATCATGGTGACGTCGTGCCGGGCCGCCGCCGTCTCCAGGTGCACCAGCACGGTCGCGGCCAGGCCCTGCCGGCGGGCGGCGGCGTCGACGTACATCCGCCGGATCTTGGCCACCCTGTCACCCGGGTCACTGGCGGCGTGCGTCCATCCACCCATGGCCACCGGCGCGCCGTCGAGGTAGCCGACGACGAACCCGCCGTGGGGCGGGGCGAACTCGGCCGCCGTCAACGGATCGTCGTCCCGGCCGCCGTAGAGCTCGACGTAGTAGGCCTGGGCCCGCTCGGTCAGCTCCTGCGCATCGGGATGGTCGTACGACACCGGGCGCAGCTCGAACACCCGGTCGAGGGTAGTGGTCCGGTCAGGCGAGATCGACCACCAGCGCCAGGTGGTCGGAGACGGCCACCCGGACGGCCCGGGTGGCCAGCACCTCCGGGCCGCGGCCCCGCAGCAGGATGTGGTCGAGCTGACGGTTCGGTTTGGCGGCCGGATAGGTCGGGTGCTCGGCCAGCGGCCGGTAGCCGGTGATCATCCGGGGCAGCGGACCCCACATGTTGAAGTCACCCATCAGCAGCACCGGATCGGGGACCTCGCCCAGCGCGCGGGTCACCTCCTGGAGCTGGCGCACACCCGAACCGGGGATCCAGGTGAGATGGGTGTTCACCGCGGCCAGCGGACCCGACGGGGTGTCCAGGTGGGCGACGACTGCTGCGCGCGGCTCCTCGCCCACGGTCAGGTGATGGCGCACCACCGGCACCATGACCCGGAACGACGGACGTAGGGCCGGCAGCGGGATGTCCTGCCAGCGCGTGACCGGATAGCGGGAGAGCAGCGCGATGCCGTACTCGCCGGACGGCCGCCGGGTCGGCGACATCGCCCACATGGCTCCCGGCGTGCCGGCCAGGGTCGGCACGAACCGATAGTCCCGGGCGCCCATCGCCTCCGCCGCGACACCGGCCAGATCAGCGTGCTGGGACCGCGACTGACTGCGGTCCACCTCCTGCAGGGCGAGCACGTCGGGATCCAGCTCGATGACGGCCGCCCGCAGCAGGTCGAGGTCGACGCTCTTGGTGCGCCGCTGCCGCTGCCGTCGGTCGGCCGCGGGAGACCGGGGCATCAGGGACCGTCCGCTCCACAGGTTGAACGTGACCAGCCGCACGCCACGACCGTAGCGTGAGCACGCTCGGATCGACGAGCGTGCTCACGCTCGGATCGAGGAGCCCTTCGGGCCTCAGCGGGGGAGGGGCGCCTTCTTGCGGTTGAGGAAGACGCCGATGAACACCACGGCGAGGAGGGCGAAGGCCACGTACATGCTGACCTTCGCGTACGCCTCCACGACGACCCGCGCCGGTTCGCCGAGCCAGAAGCCGAGTGCCACCCAGGTGCACTGGATGACCACCGCTCCGATGAAGTTGACGATCCAGAACTTCTTCCAGCTCATGCCGGCCATGGCAACCGTCGCGTAGATGACCGCGGCCGGGATCGGGATGGGCAGGTAGGTGATCAGGACCGCGGGCACCCCCCAGCGGCGGGCCAGCCGCTCGGCCCGGTCGGCGTTCCTGGCGGCTCGCTTCGAGCGGCCGCCCATCAGCTCGATCAGCCCGCGACCCCAGAGCCGGCCGGCCAGGAAGTAGATCCAGTCGAACTTGACGATGCTGAGGATGCCCAGGAACAGCCCCAGCCCCCAGAGCGGGTTGTCGGTCACTCCCAAGACGACCAGGGCCGACCGCGATCCCGTCAGGGCGGCCTGCAGCACCGGGTTGGCCACCACCAGGTAGGCGCGCAGCGGCAGCATGATCAGGCCGTAGACCCCGACCACCGCGATGCCGATCCAGCAGACCAGGTCGGCACGACCCGGCTTGCCCTTCCAGGGCATCCGCGGATCGTCCCACCACTCCTTTTCGGTCTCGCCGTCGTCGGTCACCTCGGCGAACGGCTCGGTGCTGTGCTCGGGGTAGGTGTGTTCCGGCTCGGCGGCCGCAGCGCTCGGCGCGCGATTCTCCGGGTCCGGGCTCTCCGACGCCACCGGGTCGGTGAGCTCGCGGTCCCGCTCGTCGCTCACGCGTCCACTCTCCCTGCACGTCCTCCCGCGGTGGCCCCGCCGGATCAGCCTCACACGGTAGTCGCACCACCGGCCGAATCCGCTGGCCCAGCGGCGCGGGAGAGACCAGACTCGGCTCCCTACCCAACTCCGCGGGGGATGCAGCACCCGCGGAGTCGAGAAGAGGGGGCAGGGATGGCCGAGGGTGTCGATCAGCAGGCGGTCGATCAGCGGGGTGTCGATCAGCAGCGGGCGGTGTTGGAGCGGGTGCTGGCGGAGTCGCTCGACTTCCTGGACGGGCTGCCGAGCCGGCCGGTGAACGCCCTGGCGGACGTGGACGAGGTGGCCGCAGCCCTGGGTGGTCCGCTGCCCGACGACGCGTCCGACCCCCTCGCGGTGATCGAGGAGCTCCTGGCCGGGGCCGAACCGGGCGTGGTGGCCATGCCGTCGCCCCGGTTCTTCGGCTGGGTGATCGGTGGGGTGCTGCCGGCCGCCCTCGGAGCCGACTGGCTGACCTCGCTGTGGGACCAGAACGCCGGTCTGCTGGTGTCCTCGCCCGCGGCGGCCGGGGCCGAGCGGGTGGCCGGTGACTGGCTGCTCGACCTGCTCGGGCTGCCGACCGCGTCAGCGGTCGGCTTCGTCACCGGCGGCATGATGGCCAACTTCGCCTGCCTGGCGGCGGCCCGGGGCGCCGTGCTGCGTCGCGTCGGCTGGGACGTCGAGGCCGACGGGCTGCTGGGCTGCCCACCCGTACGGGTGCTGGTCGGCGCCGAACGGCACGACACCATCGACCTTTCCCTGCGGCTGCTCGGTCTCGGGGCCGGGCGGGCGATCGAGATCGAGGTCGACCAGGAGGGACGGATCGTGCCCGCGGCCCTCGCCGCGGCGTTGGACGTCGGACCGACCGACGTGGCCACCATCGTCTGCCTGCAGGCGGGCAACGTGCACAGCGGTGCGTACGACCCGTTCGACGAGGCCGTCGCCATCGCCCACCGGCACGGCGCCTGGGTGCACGTGGACGGTGCGTTCGGGCTGTGGGCGGCGGCATCTCCGACGTTGCGCCCGCTGCTGGCCGGGGCCGAGCGCGCCGACTCCTGGGCCACCGATGCGCACAAGACCCTCAACGTCCCGTACGACAACGGGATCGCCATCGTCGCCGATGCGGCCGCTCTGCACACGTCCATGGGCATCCAGGCTGCCTATCTGATCCAGGACGAGCGCCCCGATCCGATGGCGAACGTGCCCGAGTTCTCCCGAAGGGCCCGCGGGTTCACCGTCTGGGCGGCGCTGCGGTCGCTCGGTCGCGACGGGGTGGCGTCGATGGTGGAGGGCCTGGCGGCCCGGGCCGGTCGGTTCGCCGAGCAGCTGAGTGCGGTGGACGGGGTGGAGATCGTCAACGACGTGGTCTTCACCCAGGTGTGCGTGTCCTTCGGACCCGACGAAGTCACCCGAGAGGTGGCCCGGCGGCTGTTGGCCGACGGGACGGCCTGGATGACGCCGTCGACCTGGCACGGACGCACGGTGCTGCGCATCTCGGTCTCCAACCACCGGACCACCGACGCGGACGTGGACGCCTCGGTGGCGGCGCTGGTACGGATCCTGGACGCTGTCCGCTCCGAGGCAGTCTGAGCGCGTGGCAGAATCGATCGCGGAGACGAATCCCGACCGCGGACGGGTTGAGTAGGCTGACCCGAGCATCTCCACCAGTGACGACGATCGAGGAACGCTGTGTTCGACACTCTGCAGGATCGCCTGGCGGCGACGTTCAAGAGCCTCCGCGGCAAGGGCCGCATCACCGAGGCCGACATCGACGAGACCGCCCGGGAGATCCGCCGCGCGCTGCTCGAGGCCGACGTCAACCTGGCCGTGGTCAAGGACTTCGTGGCCGCGGTCAAGGAGCGCTCGCGCGACACCGAGCTGCATGCTGCGCTGAATCCGGCCCAGCAGATCGTCAAGATCGTCAACGACGAGCTGGTCACCATCCTCGGTGGCGAGACGCGCACCATCCGGTACGCGAAGCGGCCGCCGACGGTGATCATGCTCGCCGGTCTGCAGGGTGCCGGCAAGACGACGCTGGCCGGCAAGCTGGCGGTCTGGTTCAAGGGACAGGGCCACTCGCCGCTGCTGGTGGCCGCCGACCTCCAGCGGCCGAACGCGGTCAACCAGCTGCAGATCGTCGGTCAGCGCGCCGGCGTGCACGTCTTCGCTCCGGAACCCGGCAACGCCTCGTCCAACGACGACCTCGACCAGCCGAGGGGGAACCCGGTCGAGGTGGCCAAGAAGTCGATCACCGAGGCCGAGCGTCGGCTCTACGACGTGGTCATCGTCGACACCGCCGGCCGCCTCGGCATCGACGCCGAGCTGATGCAGCAGGCCGCCGACATCCGCGACGCCGTGCACCCCGACGAGGTGCTGTTCGTGGTCGACGCGATGATCGGCCAGGACGCGGTCAACACCGCGAACGCGTTCGCCGAGGGCGTTGGCTTCGACGGCGTCGTGCTCACCAAGCTCGACGGCGACGCCCGCGGTGGTGCCGCGCTGTCGATCGCCCGGGTCACCGGCAAGCCGATCATGTTCGCGTCCAACGGCGAGGGCCAGCAGGACTTCGACGTCTTCCACCCCGACCGGATGGCCAGCCGGATCCTGGGCATGGGCGACATGCTCACCCTGATCGAGCAGGCCGAGAAGACGTTCGACGCCGAGCAGTCGGCCAAGGCCGCGGCGAAGCTGACGGGCCAGGGCGGCGAGTTCGGTCTGGCGGACTTCCTGTCCCAGATGCAGATGGTCCGCAAGATGGGCCCGCTCTCCAAGATCTTCGGGATGCTCCCCGGGATGGGGGAGATGAAGGACCAGCTGAACAACATCGACGAGAAGGAGGTCGACCGACTCGAGGCGATCATCCACTCGATGACGCCCGCCGAGCGGGACAGCCCCAAGATCATCGACGGCTCCCGCCGGGCCCGGATCGCCAAGGGCTCCGGCACCCAGGTCAGTGAGGTCAACAACCTGGTCGACCGGTTCTTCGAGGCACGCAAGATGATGACCGCCATGGCCAGCGGCAAGATGCCGGGCATGCCGGGTCTGCCCGGGGCGGGCGGCGGCCAGAAGCGCCAGCAGCCCAAGGCCAAGAAGAAGAACGCCCGAGGCGTCTCCGGCAACCCGGCCAAGCGAAACCAGCTGCCCACCCCGGCCGCCGTCGATCAGGGTTCCGCGTTCGGGGTGCCGCAGAACATGGACCCGGCCGAGCTGCAGAAGGCGCTCGGCGACTTCCAGCTGCCGCCCGAGCTGACCAAGCGGCTCGGCAAGTAGTCCGTCGCAGGACCGGGAGAGAGCGTGCTCGGCGCGGACCGGCTGCACCTGCGCGGAGTGGAGCTTCCCGACGGCGAGCCGCGTGACGTCTGGGTCGTCGACGGACTCGTTCGACTCGAGCCGGTCCGGGACGCGCTCACCCTGGTCGAGCAGGGGTACCTGCTGCCGGGGTTGGTCGATGCCCACTGTCACGTCGGGCTTGAATCCGACGGGGCGGTCCCCGACGAGGTCGCTGAACAGCACGCCCTGGCCGAGCGGGCTGCGGGGGCACTGCTGCTGCGGGATGCCGGCAGTCCAGCCGATACCCGGTGGATCGACGACCGAGGCGACCTGCCACGGCTGATCCGGGCCGGACGGCACATCGCCCGGCCGAAGCGCTACCTTCGCGACTACGGGGCGGAGGTCGAGCCCGACGAGCTGGTCGCCGAGGTGGAGCGGCAGGCGGCGCGCGGCGACGGCTGGGTGAAGCTCGTGGGGGACTGGATCGACCGCGACGTCGGCGACCTGGCCCCGCTCTGGCCCGTCGAGGCGGCCCGCGCGGCGATCCATCGAGCCCACGAGCTCGGGGTCCGGGTGACCGCCCACGTCTTCGGCGAGCAGGCCGTCGCCGAGCTCGTCGAGGCCGGGATCGACGGTATCGAGCACGGCACCGGCATCGGCCCCGAGGTGATCGCCCTGATGGCCGAGCGTCAGGTCGCCCTGGTGCCGACGATGCTCCAGCTGGACAACTTCGAGCGGTACGCCGCTCAGGGCGAGGTCAGGTTCCCCCGCTACGCCGCCCACATGCGCTCCCTGTATGCCCGCCGCCTGGACACGTTCGTCGCCGCGCACGACGCCGGCGTACCGATCTACGCCGGGACGGACGCGGGTGGTTATCTCCCACACGGCCTGGTGGCCCAGGAGATCGCCGCGCTCGCGGCGATCCTCGGGTCGGAGGGGGCGCTGGCCGCCGGGTCGTGGGCCGCACGCGCCTGGCTCGGGCGGCCGGACGTGCTGGTCGACGGCGCCCCGGCGGATCTGATCGTCGTCGACGCCGACCCGCGCCGCGATCTGGCGGTGCTGCGGACGCCGCAGTACGTGATCCTGCGCGGACGGGTGGTCGAGACCAGTGCGTCAAAGTCGCCCCGACCGCGGCCGGATGGCGCCCGACACGCCGTGAGAACTCCCGGTCGGGGTGAGTTCTCCGCAGGTTGACCGCGTGTCCCCCGGGTCTTGGGGCTGCGTGGTGGGATGGGTGCGCCATGAAGTCCGCGACCTTTCCCGCCGCTGTCCGCCGCCTGCTGCTGACGACCGTTGCTGTCGTCTGCGCGCCGCTGATCGGAGTGGGTCCGGCCCTGCTGCCCGCGTACGCCGACGACGCCCCGGTCACCGAGATCACCCTGCAGACGCCCGGTACGCCGGAGCCGGACGGGGTGCCGGTCACCCTGGACACCTCGCTGTGGACCACCGACCCGGGCGTACCGAAGCCGGCCATCGTGCTCGCCCATGGCTTCGGCGGCACCAAGAACGACGCCGCGCAGATCGCCGCCACGCTGGCCCGGACCGGCTACACGGTGATCACGTACACGGCCCGCGGCTTCGGCACCTCCGGCGGACTCATCCACCTCGGCAACCCCGCGTACGAGGGTCGGGACGCCGTGCGGGTGGTCGACGAGGCCGCGACCCGCCCGGAGGTGGCCAAAGCCGGCGACGACCCGGTGATCGGGTTCGGCGGCGCCTCGTACGGGGGAGCGGCGGCCCTGCTGGCGGCAGGACTCGACCCGCGGGTCGACGCTGTCGTGTCCGCGTTCACCTGGCACAGCCTGACCCAGGCGCTGGTGCCGCAGCACGCCGTCAGCGGCGCCGGCACGTCCTTGGCCGACGTGACCCCGGACGACGAGGTCGGGGTGTTCAAGCAGCGGTGGGCCGGACTGTTCTTCCTCAGCGGGCTGCAGGGCGGCTCGGGACCGAGCGGGACGTCGGGCCAGGGCGCCCAGCTCTGCGGCCGCTTCGCCGAGGACATCTGTCAGGAGTACCTCCAGACAGCCCTCAGCGGTGATCCCTCGCCCGGTCTGCTCAACCTGCTCGACCGCTCCTCGATGGCGCGGGTGCTGCCGAAGATCACGGTTCCGACCCTGATCGTGCAGGGCGAGGCCGACACGCTGTTCACGCTCGATCAGGCCGACGCCAACTTCCGCGGGCTACCCGCCACCACCCCGGCCGCGATGGCCTGGGTGGAGGGTGGCCACGACGGGGGCATCGACCTGGACGAGCTGTTGCCGCAGTGGCAGTCCTGGTTCGACCGCTATCTGCGGAACGACCAGAGCGCCCCGCCGCCCCCGACCTTCAGCGCGGTGGTCCCCTCGACGGCGCTGGTCGGTCGGGACCAGGATCGCGACGAGCCGACCACCATCACCGCCGAGGACTACCCGGGTCGGACCGGCGGCTCGGTCGAGCAGGTGATCCAGTCCCTGGTCGGGGCGACCCAGCAGGTCGTGTCGCCCCCGGGCGGCGTACCCACGGCTATGACCAGCCTGCCGGGCGGTGGCTCCGAGGCCGTCGGCGGTGCGGCCGCCGTGGCCGCGTACCCGCTCGCCGTGCTCCCGGGCCAGTCCGCCGTCTTCACCTCGGCGGTGCAGGAGGCACCCCTGACCCTGTTGGGCAGCGGGCGGATCCGGCTGGACGTCACGTCCTCGGTGACCAGCACGACCTTGTTCGTGTCGCTGTGGGATCTGGGTCCCGACACCGCCCCCTCCAGTCCGACGCCGGGCCCGGGCCCGGGCGGCGCCTCCGGACCGACGGAGCAGACCGGGGTCCCCCAGACGGCGGTGCTGCCCGAATCCGTGGTGGCGCCCGTGCATCTCGTCGGGCTGACCCCGGACCGGACGACCAGCGTCGAGGTGGCACTGCCCGCCGTGGCCCATCAGGTGCCGGTCGGGCACCGGCTGCGGGTGGTGGTGTCCAGCACGGACCAGGCGTACGCGAACCGCAAGGCCGGAGCCGTCTACGACATCCAGGTGGCCGGCCAGGCCCAGCTGACTCTGCCCCGGCTGCCCACCGCCCAGGTCGTGCCGCAGACGCTGGATGTCCCGTTGCCGCTGGTCCTGGTGGTGTCGGCGATGGTCGTGCTGGCGATCCTCGGCGCGCTCCTGTTGGGTCGTCGGGAGCGGTCCGGCATCGTGCGCGAGGACCTGCGACCGGTCCCGCTGGTCGTGGACAACCTGGCGAAGACGTACGGCGACGGGTTGCGGGCGGTGGACGGCGTCTCGTTCCGCGCCGAACCCGGCCAGGTCGTCGGGCTGCTCGGGCCCAACGGGGCCGGCAAGACCACGGTGATGCGGATGCTCGTGGGGCTGATCCGGCCCGACGCCGGCACAGTGTTCGTGCACGGCGAGTCGGTCAGCGAGGGTGCCGAGGTGCTTCGCGACGTCGGCGCCTTCATCGAGGGCCCGGGTTTCCTGCCGCACCTGACGGGCCGGCAGAACCTGGACGCCTACTGGGAGGTCACCGGCCGTCCGGCGGCGGACGCCCACCTGGACGAGGCGTTGACCGTGGCCGGACTGGGGACGGCGCTCGACCGGCGGGTCCGCGCCTACAGCCAGGGCATGCGGCAGCGGCTCGGCATCGCCCAGGCCATGCTCGGACAGCCTCCGCTGCTGTTGCTCGACGAACCGACCAACGGACTCGATCCGCCCCAGATCAACGCCATGCGGGCGGTGCTGCGCGACTACGCGGCGAGCGGTCGGACGGTGGTGGTGTCGAGTCACCTGCTCGGCGAGGTCGAACAGACCTGTACCCACGTGGTGATGATGTCCGCTGGTCGGGTGGTGCTGTCCGGCTCCGTGCAGGAGCTGACCCAGGGCCACACGGTGTCGCTCGAGGAAGTCTTCCTCACCTCCCTGACCGGAGCCGGTCGATGACCGCGGTCACGTCCTCACCCGCCGCGCGTACGCAGCCGTTGCCACTCCGCGCCGAGATCGTCCGGCAGCTGCGGCGGCGGCGCACCCTCGGCGTGCTGGTCGTGCTGGTGGCGCTGCCGTTGATCTTGATCGCGGCGTTCGCGCTGGCCGGGGACGGCGGCGGTCCCGGGCCACGGTCCTTCGTCGATCTGGGCCAGGAGAGCGGGGCCAACCTGACCGTCTTCGCCCTGTTCGCCTCGACGGGCTTCCTGGTGATCGTGGTCGTCGCCCTGTTCGCCGGCGACTCGGTGCCCACCGAGGCGTCCTGGTCCAGCCTGCGCTACCTCCTCGCCGCCCCCGTCTCCCGGACCCGGCTGATCCGCCAGAAGCTGATCACCGCCGCCATCTTCTCCACGGCGTCGCTGATCTTCCTGCCCGGGTGGTCGCTGCTGGTGGGTGGGATCGCGTACGGCTTCGGCCCCTACATCGGGCCGACCGGCGACCAGATCGGCTGGCCGGCGTTCGCCGGCCGGCTGGTGATCATCGTGCTCTACCTGCTGCTCAGCCAGCTGGTCGTCGCCGCCCTGGCCTTCGCCTTCGGCGTCTGGACCGACGCGCCACTGGGGGCGGTCGGCGGTGCGGTGGTGATCATGATCGTGATGGCGATCCTGGACACCATCTCCGCCCTCGGCGACCTGCGGCAGGCCCTTCCGGGCCACTATGCCTACGCCTGGGCGGACGCCCTGTCCGCCCGGATCGACCCCTCCGACATGATCAACGGCGTGCTCTGGTCGGTTGGCTACGCGATCGTGGTGACGGCGGCCGCCGTCTGGCACTTCCTGCGCAAGGACATCACCAGCTGATCCTGCGCCCTCCGAGAGAAGCTCTGCGCCAGGCTGTCGTATCGACGGGTCGCCGTTCGTGGTGTCAGCAGAGGGCGGCACTGAGCTGCCGCCGATGGAGGGAACACCATGTCGAAGATCGTCGCGATCATGTCCATGTCACTCGACGGCTTCGTCGCCGACCCCGACGACGGAGTGGCCGAGGTGTTCGACTGGTACGCCAACTCCGGTGAGGTGGAGATCCACGCCGGCGGGTCGGACGCCATGACGTTCCGGATGTCCGAGGCGAGCGCGGCTCACTTCCGCGATCTGACGGGCGGGCTGGGTGCCGTGCTGACGGGCCGCCGTACCTTCGAGGTCGCCGACGGCTGGGGCGGCAGCCACGGCTGGGGCCCGGCGTACGTGCTGACCCACGAGGTTCCGGACGGGTGGCCGCGGGCCGGCTCGACCGTCCACTTCGTCACCGACGGTCTCGAGAGTGCCGTCGCGCACGCCAAGGCAGCCGCCGGCGGCCGGTCCGTCGCGGTGCACGGGGCCGACACCATTCAGCAGCTGCTGAACGCTGGGCTGGTCGACGAGCTCAACATCGACGTCGCCGCCGTCCTGCTCGGATCCGGCATCCGCCTCTTCGACCACCTCGCCGGTACGCCATCCGTCCTCGGTGACCCGTCGGTCGTCCAGGGGCTCGGCGTGACGCACCTGCGCTACCCGGTGCGTGTGGACGGTCGCTGACGACTCGATGGAGGCCCTCACCAGCCCGCGGTCCTGGTGCCCGCCTGTCGCCACGCTGAGCTCACCGCATCGGATCGGATGTCGACCTGCGGCTGGCGCAGCGTCGAGACCAGATAGGCGGCGCCGGCCAGCGTCAGCACGAGCAGGACGGCCGGAGAGCCGGAGAGCAGGGTCGCGACGCCAGCCGCGACCACGTGGTCGCCAGCAGATGTCCGGACAGCAGCCCACCGATCGCAGGCGCCAAGCTGCGGTGCCGGAGTCCGGAAGAGATCGCGTACGCCCAATCAACGCCGGGCGTGAGCACGAACAGCATGGACACACCCCAGAACGCAACGATCGTGGTCACCGGCATTCTTCTCAGCCCTCCAGTCGTAGGTCGCGCGACCTCGGTGCGACGAGAGCAATGTTAGGATGAGAACTGCTGAAGATGTTTCTAAACTACCTATCCATCAGCGAATTTGGGGGAAGGAAGTGGCGGCGTGGACCGGATCGATCGACAGATTCTTGCTGAGCTACAGGACGATGGTCGACTGACCCTGACCGAGCTGGCCGACCGGGTGGGTCTGTCGATGTCGCCGTGTCATCGGCGGCTACGGGCTCTTGAGCACACGGGTGTGATCGACGGCTACCGCGCTCAGCTGAACCCGGCCGCGGTCGGATTGACGTTCGAAGTGTTGGTGTTCGTCACCATGCGTGGCGCCGACCGCGACACCATCACCGGCTTCGAGCAAGCCGTCAGCGACATTCCCCAGATACTCCACGCCCAACGTCTCTTCGGGGAGCCCGACTACCTGCTCCGAGTCATCGCCGCTGACCTGACCGCGTTCCAGCAGCTGTACGACACCGGACTCGCCACCCTGCCCGGCGTGCAGAGACTCACCTCGACCCTGGTGATGAAGACCGTCGTCCAGCACCGCAGCCTCCCCATCGGCTGAGGCCGACCGGGAGGCGCCCCCTACCCGTGGCCGCTTGCCCGGTTGTGAAGCGCGCTTCAACGTTGACGAATGGCTGGCCGGCCTCACCGGACTCACTCCGCAGCGGATCTACCAGGTGAGGGACGGCCGGAGGTAGGGCACGACTCTCGGGCTGCCGCCGCGGACAGGCGGGCGGTCCGGCCGCACACGCTCAGGGCTTCAGGTGCCGCCCGAAGAAGGACTCGATCCGTCGCCAGGCGTGTGTCGCGGCCTCGGGATCGGGACCGACGTGGGCGATCTTCATCAGCGGTCGGGCCAGCACCGGTCCGACGGCGGCGTCGTTGAGGAACGAGTGTCCGGCGGTCCGGTAGATCTTCAGGTCGTAGTCGACCCCCTGGCTCTCCAGCGCGGAGGCCAGCCGGGGCACGGCCGCGCTCATCCGGTCCTTGGCGCCGTAGCTGCCGACTAGCGGGCAGGTACCGCGCAGCACCTCGTCGACGTCGTCGGGAATCATGCCGTAGTTCACCGAGGCCGCGTCGAAGCCGTTCGCGGCCACCACCAGGGCAAAGGCGCCACCCATGCAGAATCCGATCACGCCGACCTTGCCGCTGCACTCGAGCTGCACGGCCACCCAGCCCTGGGTCTGCGAGATCACCTCGAACGGTCGACCCTGCCGTGCGGTCAGCGCCTGGAATGCGCGCTTCATGCAGCCGAACCGGGGGCCCTCGCCGAGCAGATCGGGGGCGACCACCAGGTAGCCGGCCGAGGCCAGCCGCTCGGCCTGCCGCCGCAGCACGTCGTTGATGCCGAACACCTCGTGCAGCATCACCACCCCCGGCCAGCGCCCGGCTCCGGCCGGTCGCGTGAGCACCGCCAGCCGATCGCCGATGGTCACGTCCTCGGTCTGGGTCTCCATGGCGGCACCGTACGCCGCTGTCGGCGCGCTCTGCCGCGGTGTCCCCGACGGCGTCACCAGGTGAGGATCGCGGGGGCGGGGAGTCCGGTGAGCGCTCCATCCACGGTGACCAGGGTGGCGTTCTCGATGGTGGCTTGGGCCACCAGGATCCGGTCGAAGGGATCCCGGTGCGGCCAGGGCATGGATCCGGCCAGCAGTGCGTGGTCGTGCGAGACGGCAAGTGTCGTGGCCCCGATCCGCCCCACCCTCCCCGGCAGTGTGGCGACCAGGTCGGGCGCCTCCAGCTTGCCGATCCTCACCTTGGTGGCGATCTCCAGTCCTGCTGCGGCCGAGACCAGCAACTCGCTACCGGGGTCGGCGAGTCGATCACGGATGGAGACGGGCACTTTCTCGTGGTCGCTCAGCAGCCACAACAGCACGTGGGTGTCGAGGAGATGCCTCACTCCCACGCGCCCAGCTCATCTCCGGGCAGTGGAGCATCGAAGTCGTCGGGCACGGTGAGGGCCAGGCCGCCGAAGACCCGTGGTGGCGGGCCGGTGATCGCCACCAGCCGAGCGATGGGTCGCCCGGCGCGTGCGATCACGATCTCCTCGCCCTGTTCTGTTCGAGCAAGCAGGTCACTCAGGTGGGTCTTCGCCTCCTGGACGTTGACGACGATCACATCCCGAGTGTAGAACGGCCTGGTCATACTGGTCAGACCAACCTGGTCTGGTCCGTCGTCGTTCACGGTTTCGTCTCCCCGCCCGGTGTCTGGCAGAATGGGTTGCGCTTCTGTGTCGTGTGGTGCCCTCTCATCGCCGTCCGACATGGATCCATCCGATTCCGCCGGACGGTGTCCCACGCCGAAACTGCGGTCTCACCCGAACTGACTGGGCCGTAGCCCAGGCACACCACACAGGAGTATCCACACACGTGGCTGTCAAGATTCGTCTGAAGCGACTGGGCAAGATCCGGTCGCCGCACTACCGCATCGTCGTCGCCGACTCCCGCACCAAGCGTGATGGTCGGGCGATCGAGGAGATCGGCAAGTACCACCCCAAGAACGACCCGTCGGTGATCGAGGTCGATTCCGAGCGCGCCCAGTACTGGCTGTCGGTCGGCGCGCAGCCGACCGAGGCCGTGGTTGCGCTGTTCAAGCGGACCGGCGACTGGCAGAAGCACTCCGGCGACACCAGCCCATCGGGCGTCGAGCCGCAGAAGGCGAAGAAGGACAAGCTCGAGGCCTTCAACGTCGCTCTGGCCGAGGCTGGCAACGACCCCAAGACCTCCGCCATCTCGACCAAGAAGTCGAGCAGGGACACGGCTGAGCCCGAGGCCGCCGCCGAGCCCAGCGAGGCCTGAGCATGCTGGACGACGCGCTCGAGCACCTGGTGCGCGGCATCGTCTCGCACCCCGACGAGGTCCGGGTCCGGGACAAGCAGCTGCGCCAGGGCCGGATGCTCGAAGTGCGGGTCAACCCATCGGACATCGGCAAGGTCATCGGCCGTTCGGGCCGTACGGCCACCGCTCTGCGGACCGTGGTGGGCGCCCTCGCCGGTGGCCAGTCCGTCCGGGTCGACTTCGTCGACGTGGACAAGCCGCCGCAGCGGCAGGGCCGTCGCTGATCCGTCAGCGTCGGCTGAGTAGCTCGACATGATCGCCCCGGAACCCGGCAGGGTCCGGGGCGTTCGCACGTCCTGGCCAGGTCGGCCCGGGGGAGATCGGAGGAAGCGTGAGTGACACCGTCGAGGTGATCGTCGGCATCGTCGGCCGAGCCCACGGCATCAAGGGCGAGGTCGGGATCGATGTCCGGACCGATGAGCCCGAGCGCCGCTTCGCTCCCGGCACTCTCCTTCGTCGTGAGGGCGGCGGGCTGGAGCTCGTCGTCGAGACCGTGCGCGACCACAGCGGCCGGTTGCTGCTGCGCTTCCTGGGTTACCCCGACCGCACCGCCGTGGAAGCCCTCCGCGGCACCGTGCTGGTCGTCGACGTCGACGCCACCGCGCGGCCGGAGGACGACGAGGAGTACTACGACCGCCAGCTCGCGGGTCTGCGGGTGCTGGACTCCGCCGGAACGGAGATCGGCAGGGTCACCGAGATCGTCCACCTCCCCGAGCAGGACATGCTCGAGATCCGTACCGACGATGGCATCCGGTTGGTGCCCTTCGTCCGGGCGCTGGTCCCCGAGGTCGACCTGGACGCCGGGACCGTACGGCTGGCCGATGTGCCCGGTCTGCTGACCGACCTGGACCTGTGATGCGGATCGACGTCGTCACGCTGTTCCCGGACTACCTGGCCCCACTGGGGCTGTCCCTGGTCGGTCGGGCGATCGAGCGCGGCACCGTCGACGTCGGCGTGCACGACCTGCGGAGCTGGACCCACGACCGGCATCGGACGGTCGACGACACCCCGTACGGCGGGGGCGCCGGCATGGTGATGAGGCCCGAGCCGTGGGGGGAGTGTCTGGACAGCCTCGTCCCCGAGCCGGCCACGGACGACGTCGGTCCGCGACTGATCGTGTTCACCCCCTCCGGTCGCCGCTTCGACCAGGCGCTCGCCGACGAGCTCTCGGGCGAGCAGCACCTGATCCTGGCCTGTGGCCGCTACGAGGGCATCGACGCCCGGGTCGTGCCGTACGCCCGGACCCGGCTGCGGGTCGACGAGATCAGCCTCGGCGACTACGTCCTGAACGGCGGCGAGGCCGCCGCACTGGTCGTGATCGAAGCCGTCGTACGGCTGCTGCCGGGCGTGATCGGCAACCCGGAGTCGCTGTCCGAGGAGTCGCACTCCGCGGGCCACGACCGGCTGCTGGAGTACCCGACCTACACCAAGCCGCCGTCCTGGCGCGGACTAGACGTGCCCGAGGTGCTGTTCTCCGGCCACCATGGTCAGATCGCCGCCTGGCGTCGGGCTCAGGCCCTGGAGCTGACCCGCGAGCGTCGCCCCGACCTGCTTCCCCCGATCGACCAGAGCGGCGAGGTGGTCATCCTCCCGGCTGTGGCCGCCGACGCAGGTGAGCTGCTGACCCTGCAGCGAGCGGCCTACGTCACCGAGGGTCGACTGCACGACTCGTTCGACTTCCCGCCGCTCACCGACGAGCTGCCCGCGGTGGAACAGCTTATCGCCGACGCGACCTGCCTGGTGGCCCGCCGGAACGGCCGACTGGTCGGTTCCGTGTTCGGCCGGCGGCAGGACGACGACAGCTGGTTCGTCGGCCGGTTGATGGTGGCACCGGACCTGCAGGGCAGCGGCCTCGGCCGCCGTCTGCTGGACCAGATCGAGGAGGCCGCGCCACCCGGAACGCCCCGCTCGGTTCTGGTCACCGGCGCCCGGAGCGCGTTCAACCAGGCCTTCTACACCCGCCGCGGCTACCGCGTCGTGGCCGAGGAGGTCCGCGGCTCGGTGCCGATCGTGGTGATGCGGCGCGACCGTAACTGAGGACCGCGCCAGCCGAAGGAAGCTCAGCGGGGGAGCAGTGAGGCGGCCGCGCCGACCACCGTGGCGGCGATCAGCCGGGTGCCGCGGGCGTTCGGGTGGTCTCCGTCGTCCGCCAGCAGTCCCGTCGGGTCCCGGTCGCCGACGCCTTTGAACGGCCGGTAGAGGTCGACGCAGGTCGCGGCCGCTCGGTCGGCGGCCGCGCAGATGGCCCGGTCTGCAGACCGCGGGATCTCGTCGCTCCAGGCGAGGAAACCGGCGCCGTGGGCGTCCCGGCCGACGTCACCGTCCTCGAACACGTTCCAGTAGCTGGTCACCAGGACGGCCGCAGTGGGCTTCTTCTCACGATCGACGACAGCGAGGATCGCCCTCAACCGATCGCCCATCGCATGGACCGCCGGGTCGTAGCAGTCGGTGTCGCAACCGTCGTCCTGCCAGGTGCCGACCGCGGGCAGCAGATCGTTGGCGCCCGCGGTCAGCACGATCACATCGGCCCCGGCGATCGCCGCCGCACTCGCGTCGTCCGTGCGCAGCTCCCTCAGCAGGTCGGTGGTGGTCTCCCCGTTGACGCCGTGGTTGGTCGTCGTGACCGAGCGCTCGGTGCGATCGTGCAGCAGCGTGCCGGTCTGGACGAGGAAGTCGTCACAGTCGCAGCCGGCGCCCGCCATCACCGAGTCCCCGAAGCCGACCACGCTGATCGGCCGGGTGTCCTGGCCGGACGGGGCTGCGGCAGACGGGGCTGCTGACGGGGCGGAGACGGACGGGGCTGCTGCGGACGGCTCGACGGCCCGGTCGGCTCCCGATGAGCTCGGGCGGGGCAGCAGCGCGAAGCCGGAGACGGCGAGGATCAGGACGATGCCGACCACCAGCACCCGCGCCGTACGCGGGCCACGCCGGACAGTCACGCCGACCAGCGTGGCACGGTCGGTCAACCGCCTTCCGGATATGCCAGCGGCGTCTGCGCGCCGTGCCAGCGCCCGGTTGCACGCTGGCGGCATGAACGTGATCGAAGCGACCGGACTGAAGAAGCGGTTCGGCACCACCCAGGCCTCGACGGGCTCGATCTCGCTGCCCGCGAGGGCACCGTCCTGGGCGTCCTCGGCCCTAGCGCAACCGGGAGACCGACTACTACAACGCGTTGGCCCCGCCGCCCGGCGCGTCCTCGGGCCAGACGGCGTCGGTCAGCTCGATCGACGAGACCAGCCGACCCTCGGCCACGGCCACCCGGGTGAGCAGAGCCCGCAGCCGACTGCCGGCGATCGGCCGGGGCTGGTCGGCCGCCTCGACCGCCAGCGGTCCGAGCAGGGCGACGCGCACACCGCCATTGTGTGGTCAGCGCCACAACGGTGGGTGCAACCGCAACGCCGCCCGTGTGAGATCGGCCACCCGGGCCTCACGACCTGCGCAGAAAACACCAGTGAGCAGGGTGGCCTTACCTGTGTTGAACGGCAACTTGGATCTAGGGTGACATCGTGGCGACTACCTCCCTGACCCGGTCGCAGCAGGCGGCTCGGTCGACTGTGGCGATGAAGGCCATGATGGCCATCAGCGGGTTGATCATGATCGGCTATCTGCTGGCCCACATGTACGGCAATCTCAAGGTCTTCGCGGGCCAGGAGGCCTTCGACGACTACGCGCACCACCTGCGCACCCTGGGCGAGCCGATCCTGCCGTACGGGGGTGCGCTCTGGATCATCCGGATCGTCCTCCTGGTGGCGATCTCCGCACACGTCTACTCGGCGGTGACGCTGTGGAAACGGGACCGCAAGGCCCGTGGCGGAACGTCCCGCTACCAGAGCAGCAAGGCCAAGCGCGGTGTCCAGCGCTCCTACGCCTCCTTCACCCTGCGCTGGGGTGGCATCGTCATCATCTTGTTCATCGTCTACCACCTGCTGCACCTGACCTGGAACGTGGTGGCGCCCGGTGGGGCGTCCGACAGCCCGTACGAGCGGCTGGTCAACGGGTTCCAGATCTGGTGGCTGGTGGTCATCTACACGGTCGCCCTGCTGGCGGTCGGGTTCCATCTGCGGCACGGCGTGTGGAGCGCCCTGACCACGCTCGGAGCCAACACCAGCGCCACCACCCGCCGCCGGTTGAACCTGCTCGCCTACGTGGTGGCGATCGCGATCACCGGTGGTTTCCTGCTCGTTCCCTTCTCGATCCTGTTCGGAGTGATCAGCTGATGAGCGACGTGATCAACTCGGTCGACGCGGACTCGGTCTACCTCGAGGGCGAGGACATCGCCGACACCAAGGCGCCCGCGGGGCCCATCGAGAAGCGCTGGGACGAGCGGCGCTTCAACGCCAAGCTGGTCAACCCGGCCAACCGCCGCAAGCTCTCGGTGATCATCATCGGGACCGGTCTGGCCGGCGCCTCGGCGGCGGCCACCCTCGGCGAGGCCGGCTACCAGGTGACCAGCTTCTGCTACCAGGACTCGCCGCGGCGGGCCCACTCGATCGCCGCTCAGGGCGGGATCAACGCAGCGAAGAACTACCGCAACGACGGCGACTCGACGTATCGGCTCTTCTACGACACCGTGAAGGGCGGCGACTTCCGGGCCCGGGAGTCCAACGTCTACCGGCTGGCCGAGGTCAGTGCCAACATCATCGACCAGTGCGTCGCCCAGGGCGTCCCGTTCGCCCGCGAGTACGGCGGCATGCTGGACAACCGCTCGTTCGGCGGTGTCCAGGTGTCGCGGACGTTCTATGCCCGCGGCCAGACCGGCCAGCAGTTGCTGATCGGCGCCTACCAGGCGTTGGAGCGGCAGATCGCCGCCGGCACGGTGACCATGCACACCCGGCACGAGATGCTGGAAGTGATCATCGTCGACGGCAAGGCACGGGGCATCGTCGTCCGGGACATGAGGACCGGCGAGATCGAGACCCACTTCGCCGACGCGGTGGTGCTGGCCACGGGTGGCTACGGCAACGTGTTCTTCCTGTCCACCAACGCCATGGGCTGCAACGTCACCGCGACCTGGCGGGCGCACCGCAAGGGCGCGTACATGGCCAACCCCTGCTTCACGCAGATCCACCCGACGTGTATCCCGGTGTCCGGGTCGCACCAGTCGAAGCTGACGCTCATGAGCGAGTCGCTCCGCAACGACGG
>DATDAP010000562.1:0-3746 GCA_036525335.1 Microlunatus sp.
CAGGACGCCGTCAAGAACGACTCGATCTTCGCCGAGGGACTGCTGGACTGGGTCGCCTACCACTTCCTCGACATCTGGGCCGGCATGATCGACCAGGGTCTCTCGCCCGCCGCGCGGATGCACGCCCAGAAGTTGAGGGACCTGCTCACCCGGCCCGACACGCCGGCCGGTCGGGCCCGTCAGCTCGGCCACGTCGGCGCGGAGACGTTGCGCGCTTGGTTCGAGACCCACTGCGACTACCCACCTCACGAGGCCAAGGCCCGGGTCTCGGTGCTGGCCGTCGAGCTGAATCAGGTGAACCGCCCGCTGACCGAGAAGGACGTGTTCGTCACCCGGCTCAGCGACCCGTTCCCTCCCGATCTCGAAACGGCGCTGCGAACCTGGGATGACGACCAGAACACGGAGGCCCTGCTGGCGTCGGTGGTCGCGGCATGACCCAGGTCGGTGGTCGCGCTCCGCTGGACGCGATCCCCTGGTCCGATCGGCTCCGCTCATGACCACGGCCCGGGTGCTGTCCGCGGCTGCCGCGCTCCGCGATTTCGACCTCGACCAGGTGGCGGCCTTCTGCGACGAGCCGACGAGCGTCATCCGCAGCGTGCTCGCGGAGGCATCCGACTGCTTCGTCCGGGTAGGGGCGGAGTCAGACCGGTGGCGGGTGGTCGACCGGGCTGAGCTGCGTCGTCGCATCCGAGCGTCGGAGCCCAGCACGCCACCGGTGGTCGACGAGCAGCTTCGTGAGCGTCTGACGGACAGGATCGCGGTGACTCGACTCGACTACGCCGAGCACACGCTGCTGGACTGGGACGAGGAGCGCCCGTACGAGGAGCGGCGACTGCGACTGACTGCGGCGAACAACGCGTTGCGGCAGGCACTGGCGACGATGACCTCGACCAGGCGTCCCTGGTGGCAGCTCGACGTCCGTCCCGGCGAGCTCGGCGTCGCCGGTCAGGGCCAGGGGGCCGGCGAGGCGGACGCGCTCACCGTGGCCCGCCTTCAGCTCACGGTGGAGGTTGCGTTCCTCACCCGGCAGAACCTGGCGGGCCAGGCGCTCAGCACGCCCGATCTGGTCGCCGCGGCACAGCGGTCGCTCGCCTGTCGCCACACCGTCGATCTGCGGCAGCTGTCGGACCTCGTGGCCAGGTTCGTCGATCTCGTGCTGAGCCAGGCCGCGCCGACGGAGCTGGAAGCGGCTCCGAGCCGCCTGCTCGGGGCGCTGGCCCGACGCCACGTGCGAAAGCTGGTGGAGGACAGCCTGGAGCGCGGGCTGTGTGCGCTGGTACCACTGCTGCAGAACGTCGGGCGCGACGGCGGAAGCACCCCAGCGCTGTACCAGGAGCTGGCAGATCTGCCGTCGGGGCGCAAGCAGGTCGTCGTCTTCACCGACCTGCTCGAATTGCTGCCTGAGAAGTTCCGTTACCGGGCCGAGGCGACGCGGCTTCCGGGGACGTTGACCGAGGCGGTCACGGAGCCGGACACCACCGCCAAGCTCCGAGCGAACGCGACCTGGCTCGAACTAGACCTGGTCCGGTCGCCGTGGCCGAGCGATCGAGCACTGATCGGTTCGGCCGTCCACACCCTGCAGTCACTGACCGAGCGGGAGTCCCGGCTGGACAGTGGCCTGCGCGACCGCTCGGACGCCAGGTGTTCGCAGCTGCTTCGCCTGGCCGCAGTGAGCCTGTCGTGACCAGTCCGACGCTCGCGAAGATCGGCTCGGACGGGCTGCGGAAGCTGACGGAGGTGGCGCTCGGCTCCCGTCCAGGGACGCTGGCCGAGGTGGCGGCGGTGCTCGGGCGCGCCACGAGGTCGCGGGGAGTGGTGCTGTGGGAGGCCCCGGAGACGGCGGCTGCGACCGACGAGCTGTCCGTGTTGTGTGCCTGGCGGGCGACGAATACGCCGGGCCTGGCGGAGGAGGCGCCGCCGATCGACCCCGGATACACGGTCGACCCGATCACGCAGGAGGCGTACGTACGACGCACTCTGGCGCTTCCCGGGACCAACGGAGGGAACCTGGTGGGGTTGGTGGTCGACGCCGCGCTGCCGTTCACCTACGCCGACGGATCGCGCGGGGTGCTCACACTCTGCGGGGCCGGCGGCCTGGACGACGCCGCTTTCGATGAGACTGCCGAGTTGCTCGAAGTGGTGCCACAGGTGCTGGCGGTACGGCGCGAGCGGTTGACACTGGGTCTCGTGAACGCCTGCGGAGACATCCTGCACGCCGCCGACGTGGAGTCCGGCTCGGAGCCGCTGCCGCGGCAACGACTGGTCGGCTACTTCACCACCGTCTGCGAGCGACTGTCGGAGGCGATGCAGGAGGCGGAAGTAGCACTCTTCCTCGAAGAACCAGGTTGCGAGGGTCGATATGACCACTTCGCTGGTTGGCCGATCGCAGCGAGCGGCGCCCATCCGCCGTCGGTCGCGGAGGCCGACGGGTGCCGACACCAGCTCCGGCCAGGAGAGCGCAGCATCGACCAGCGGCTGATGAGTGGGACGCACACCTGGGGGATTCTGCGCTGCACCCGACCGGCCGGTCTGCCGGACTACTTCACGCACTCCGACCTCTCCCTGCTGCGACCGGTGGCCGCCCAGCTCGCGCGCCACTGGGCGACATGGCTGAACCGGCGGGCCCTGTCGGAGGAGAACAGGTCCTGGTGGGCCCTGGCAAGCGGCATCACTGAATTCAACAAGGTGTTGGCCGACGCGTTGCGGGGCGCAGAGTCCACCACCGCGGACCAGCCGACGGTGGCGGAGGCCGCGCTGCGGGTGGCCTCGACCGTCGTGCCGGCCGCCAGCGGTGCCGCCGTCTTCAGCGCCGCTCCAGCAGGCAAGCGAAAGAGCCCGTCGCTGGTGGTGACGGCCCAGTCCGGCTTGTCAGATCACCTGAGGACGCGGCACGACCAAGCCACGCGGGCGTACGGCTCGGGGGTGCAGCGGATCTCGTCGGGCTCGACCGATGCGACCGGCGCAGAGAGGTGGATGGTCAGCACGCCGATCCGGGTCGGCAATCAGGCCTATGGGACGCTGACCGCGGAAGGCATCGGGGCCGAGCCGCCCGCCAACTCCGCCCAGGTATACGAGATCCTGAGCGACCAGCTCGGCCTGTACCGGCATCTCGAGCGCACCATGTCGCAGCTGAAGGCGGCGCAGCGAGAGCTGAACGCGAACCTCAACGCGCAAGCCGAGGTGATGGAGGATCTGAAGCACCAGCTGGTCAGCCCACTTCGGGCTGCGACCGATCGCACCGACCTGGTGATCCGTCAGGGACAGTTCGATCGTCGGACACAACGCGAGCTGGCCGCCGCCCGCGGACTGTGCCGCAAGGCCAGCCGGGTCGCGATGTCGGCCGGCGTTTTCGCCGCCCTGAGCAAGGGCGAGCGGCCGACCGCGCGGAGCGAGCTGCTCGGGGCCGGCGACCTTCAGCGGATGCTCGTCGCCGGTGCCGACGACTGCCGCATCCTGAGCAACCCGGAGATGCGCCGCAGCTTCGAGGTGGATCGGGCATCGCTCAGCGGCATCGGCCGAACCCTCGTTCACGCCGACAGCTCCTTCCTGCAGCAGTGCGTCGGCAATCTGCTCGACAATGCGGACAAGTACAGCTACCCGGAGACAGAGGTGCGGGTCGCGGTCGCGGCGCCGATCGGGGCGGATCGACACCTGAGGATCACCGTCACCAGTACCGGACTCCCGCTGCTGGTGGAGGACCGCATCCGCTGCTTGGAGCGGAGCTGGCGCGGCTCGGCGGCGCGCAA
>DATDAP010000563.1:0-2926 GCA_036525335.1 Microlunatus sp.
GAGGCCGAATGTCGGCTGGGGGCCGCGCGCCGCTAGCGGTGCGCAGCAGTGCGAACGCCGCCGGGTCAGGCTTGCCCTCGGGCACCGCGACCACCGGGAACACCCCGTCACCGGTGGTGACGACCACGTCGTAACGCTCCCCCATCCCGATGATCAGCGTGTCCACCGTGACCGGCTCCACCGGGAAGCCGTCGGTGTGGGTCACGCTCAACCGGTGACCGCCGACGGCGAACCGGTAGGCGGTGTCGGCGCCGGCGTTGATCAGGCGGAGCCGCAGCCGCTGACCGGGTCGGGCGGTGATGACGTGCGGGGCGGCCGGGAGCCGGCCGTTGACCAGATGCGCCGGATAACGCACATCACCGGTGTCGGAGCCGAGCGGGTCGGCGGCCGTGGGCATCCCCATGCCCCCCGAACCCATGCCGCCGCCGTTCATGTCACCCATGTCGCCCATGCCCATCGACCCCATGCCGTCGCGGCGGGCCCGAGCCAAGATCACGTCCGGGGAGTCGCCCCAGCCGTCGGTCCAGTCGTCAAAGACCAGGACGGCCTCGTCGTCGTAGCGGCCCGGCTCGGCGGGATCGTCCACGATCAATGGCGCGTACAAACCGGTGTCAAGCTGGGGACCGACGTGCGGATGGAACCAGTAGGTTCCCGGATGCGCGACGGTGAAGGCGTAGTCGAAGCGGGCCCCCGGTGCCACGGCGGGCATGGTGAGGTCGGGCACTCCGTCCATGTCGTTGCGCAGGGCCAGTCCGTGCCAGTGGATGGTGGTCGGCTGCGGCAGGTCGTTCACCAGCCGCACCCGCATGAGGTCGCCGACCGAGGCGCGCAGCGGTTCGGCCGGCAGCAGGCCGTCGTAGGTCCAGGTCGCCACCTCCCGACCGCCGAGGTCGACCGTGGTCGGTCGCGCCCGCAGCACCCGGTCGATTGTGCGTCCACTGCTGGGGCGGCGGGCCTCGGCGGCCGCGACCGCCGGATCAGCGGGTCCGACCGGCTCGCCGGCGAGCACCCGGCGGATGCCCAGCCCCGCACCCACGGCCACCACAGCGCCCGTCCCGGCCAGACCCAGCACGGCGCGGCGGCTCAGACGACCTCCCCGAGGCCCCCTGGTGTCCGAGAACGGTGCTGCCGGGACACGAGCCGGTGCCGCGTCCTCAGTGCTCACGGTTCTACTATACAACTTAGTAGAGAGGGCTCCGGTGGCGCGATGAACCGCGTCGTTCCTGCGGGCCTCCGTCGGCGGGCTCTCCGTACCCGAGCCGTGCCGAGAGGCTGTGTTCGTGGCGGTTGACTGTTGCGCCGATGTGAGGGACACCCAGAGACGGGCCCGCTCAGCTTGGTCCGGCGTTGCGAGGTCGACGCCGCATGGTTGCTGCGAGATAGCCGCCGAGCGCGCCGACGGAGACCAGTCCGGCACTCAGTAGCGGCGCCCGCCAGGGTCGCATCCGCTGAGGGTCGGCCGTGACCACGTCACCCACCCCTCGAATGAGCGCCGCGGCCAGAGTCGCCGCCACGAGGTGGCGCCCGACCGACTCCAGTCGCTCCACCAACGGCTCGAGCTCTTGTGCCCGAAGGTGCAACTCGGGTCCGGTGTCGATAGCGGCTTGGAGTCGGTGGAAGAGGTCAGGAAGCTCGGAGAGGAAGGCGGCGGCGTCGACCCCGCTCTGCGCGAAACTGTGGGCCAGCGCGCCCACCGAGAACCGGTCGACGACCGCCTTCTGCGCATAGGGGGCAAGCACCTCAGCCAGCCGGAACTGCGGGTCGAGCAGGACCCCCATCCCTTCGGCCATCACGACCATCCTGAAGATCAACACGAGCTCGTGCGGCAGCTGCAGGTGGTGGCGACCGACGACAGCGAACAGTTCAGAGATCAATTTCCCGAGCGGAACCTCTGCTAGCGGGCGGTTCCGGTACAGGTCCACCACGGGAACGAGGTCGGCGCTCAGGACCGCTCGGTCGACCGCTGTGTGCCCAACGGACAGGTCGGCCAGGGCGCTTGCCGCCTTCTGGGCGCTTCCCCGGGTGAGCGCAAGGAGCAGGTCAGCCAGACCGTTGCGGAGACTCTCGTCCACCTCCCCCACCATGCCGAAGTCGATCAAACCGATGGTTCCACCGTGTTCGATCAGCAGGTTTCCCGGATGGGGATCAGCATGGAAGAACCGGTCTTCGAAGATCATCTTGGCAATGGCCCGGGTAGCGCGCACGGCAAGGGCGCGTCGATCAATCCCCGCGGCGTCCAGTCCGCTCAGGTCATCAACTTTGATGCCGCGGATTCGCTCCAGGGTGAGCACGCGCGACGTGGTCGTCGCCCACACAACTCGGGGTATGTGGACGGAGGGGTCCGCAGCGAAATTCTCGGCGAACCGGTCAGCGTTGCGGCCTTCACGAAGGTAATCCAACTCGGCTCGCAGCGTACGAGCGAACTCATCGACGACACCTTCCACGTCGTAAGCAGCGGCCGCCTTCCAGTGCCGGCCCGCATAGACACTCGGCCCGCTGCCGGATCAGGAAGAGCCCGGTGAGCAGACCGCCGATGTTGAACGCGGCCCGGATACGGCGGCCGCGCCGATGATGAACCAGACCGAGTGCAGGGCCGGCGCCCTCATCGATCCGTGCTCATATCATCTGGGGACCGGCGGCGCGGTGCTAGGCATCGAAGACGACGGTGCGCTCGCTGACGGTCGTCAGGGGCAGGTTCGTGCCGTCGGGTTGCTCGGCGATCTCGGCCTGGCGGAGCAGACGCCAGATCGCCGTGCCCAGCAGGTCGATCTCGGTCGAGGCGTACCGCTCGCCACTGAAGCGCTGGGTCTGCTCGGTCTGCCGGGCGAGCCCCTCGGCGTCTTGGCGCAGGATGTGCCTGCCCTGCTGACGGACGACCGTGCGCACCAGGGGCGCCGGCAGACGGCTGGAGAAGCTGACCACGAAC
>DATDAP010000564.1:0-4216 GCA_036525335.1 Microlunatus sp.
TGCGTTCTCAGTCGAGGTCGAGGCCAGCCGCAGGGAGGTGAACGCGTCCCACGTCTCGCGGTCGGCATCTGGGAGAAACTGGGTAGCGAAGACGCGGCGGTACGACGCATCTTCGCGGCGCCAGGCGACACGTCCCACGGCCATGTCGAGTTCTGCTTCCTCACGCTGGTCGGCGGTCACGGAGCGGCTGAGCCGGCCTCGACTGTAGGCGCCGACCAGTGCTAGCCGGGAGACCCGCTCGGGATGGCGGACGGCGTACTCGACGGCCACCGCGCCGCCTTGGGAGATGCCCAGGAGGGGAAAACGGTCCACACCGGCCGCTTCCACCACCACTTCGAGATCCTCTACCCAGGCATCAAGGCTGAAGTCCACCACCTCCCAGTCCGAAAGGCCGCAGCCGCGTTGGTCGTAGCGCACCAGCTGGTGCTGCGAGGAGAGAGAGTCGATCCAGTGGGCCCAGATGGGGCTTTCCCACTCCAGGTCCAGATGGGTGAGCCAGTTCGCGGCCTTCACCAGCGGGGGGCCCGATCCGGAGGTGGCGTAAGCGATCTGCACGCCACCGGGCGCTTTGCAGTAGTGGATCTGCTGACTCTTGTGCCCATCCGAGGCTGGGGTGTCGGTTTCTCGCACGTTGGACACGAACCGGTAACCGACCCCGCGAATGGTCGCGATCCGAGCCTGACGCCTGCCGTCGTCACCGACGGCGCGCCGGGCAGCCTTAAGTCGACTTGTCACGGCCGAGTCGCCGACGAAGCGATTCCCCCAGACAGCGTCCAGTAGCTCGTGCTTGGATACCACACGTTCACGGTGCTCCACGAGATACACCAGGACGTCGAAGACCTGCTTCTCGAGGTGAACGATCGCGCCATCGCGGCGCAACTCGACGCGCTGAGGGTCCAGCACGCAATCCTCGAACTGGAACACCGGCGCCCACCTGCCCATCCCCTTGATTGTGAGGCGACGGCGCGCATCGGGGCAACCGCGTTCTCCACGAATTCTCCGGACATCCGCCACCCCGTCTCCACCTGCAGGTCGCTCAGATCGGCGATGGTCGAGGAACGGCAGATTCATCCAGAACCTGTCACCATCAAACAGAGAGAGATCGCAATGGCCGAATTGGACAAGCCACAATTGCGGATCGACGCTGACGTTACGGGCCCGAACCCGTCGGCAACGTTGACTGTGACCTACACCGCGCACTGGGACACCTACGACCAGAACTCCCGACAACAGTATCGAGAGTTCTGGAAGGTGGTCGGGGCCGACCAGGGTGTCGGCGAGGACGGGGTCGATGACTTCATCAGGCAAACCCCCGCCCACGAGTTCATCTTCGTCGCCAGCGACGGCTCGGCGAGCTCGGTGCACGAGATCGTCATCGAGATGGAACTGCCAGCCCTCGACGAGGATCCGGGCGCGAACATCGACGAGATCAAGGTGGAGGTGTCACTGACGCCTGAAACACCCGACCGCGTCGAGGAGTTGAGCAATCGAGTGCTGATCAGCGCCTGAGACCTTCACGACCAAGCGAACGCCTGGCGCGGTGGTGACCATCAGCACAGCCCGTCGTCGCGGATCTGGAGCGCCTCGACACGGCGCACCGCATCGCTGCGGCTGATGACTTCGCACACCAACGCGCGGACGTCGTCGAACAACGATCGCGCTGGCATCACTGGAAACTACCGACAAGTAGGCCGTGTGCGTAGGCCGTCGGTCCTGTGAGGATCGAATGTCGCCGCAAGCGGACCCTCATGCGCGCAGAGGGCAGAGGGCCTTTTTCGGCTCAGCCGTCTCACACGCCGCTCAACCACCGCTCTGCGGGACGGAGTGTGAGAAACCTTTCGCGGCGTCGTGCCAAGTCAGCTGGGGAACGACCGTCATTTGCTCCGCACGTTTGACGGCTGCGGGAACCGTCAGCCTGCTGACCTCGCCCGTGCGCTTATCGACAAGACGGGGGCCGTTCGAGATCTGCCCGTCGTAGCGACCATTGCTGGTATCGAGGACCAGCAGCAGAAATGCCCCTTCGTCCTCTCGTACGCGTCGACGATCGACCCGCAGCACAGAGGAATCCAAGGATGCTTCGACGGCCGCGGCGGCCTCGTCCAGCGTCATGGTTCCGGAACGCCCCCTCCGCCGCCGATCTTCCCGAAGCACGCGGACCGCACGCTAGGCGACCCTCGTGCGGGCCTTGTTGCTGAGGTTCGGCCATGGGCGTTGACCTGGAGTATTCACGGCGGTGAGGTTTCGGCCGGTCTGGACGGCCGGTCGGGACGTGAAAAGGTGCTCTGACCTGGGAGAATACGAGTTGCTGAGACTTGTCGTCACCCAAGGATCGGAGCACCTTCAAGGTGAAGCGTATCTCTGCTCGCGCTGCTGAGGAATCGCTGCCGGACCCAGCGCTGGGCTGGTCGAAGCGGTTGAAGGTCGCCACCGGCGGTCAGGGTGTGATCGCCCACGCGGGGGTGGTGCTGTCCCAACGCCGGGTAGCCCAACGCTGCACCCCAGCCCTGCTGCACCAGTGCACCGCGCACCCTTCCTCCCAGCCAGCGGCCGTTCAGCCCGTCGAGCTGGTGATGGTTGGGGCGTCCAGGTGCGAGAGTTCCGTAGGCGACAAGGCGGCAGTCAGCGTTCACGGGTCCATGGTCCTCGGTTGGCGACGGTCGCGCGCTTGATCGTTGCGTGGTCAGTCGTGAGCCGCTATCGCGATATAGACAGCGTGATGTAGTCCTCCCCGTCGTCGTCGGCGTCCTCGGCTTCCATGGGGCAGCCGGTCAAGGCGGCGAGGATAAGGGCAGATAGGACCGCTGCGGCCGCGCGTCGTCGAAGGCTCATGCCTTGATCTTCGCAGGATCGATCTTGTTGCGTGTGGCGAGTTGTCCTGTGTGCCCGGTTGGGGACCCGCCTGCGAGACTCCTTCAGTGGCGTTCGACTTCTCTGAGTTCCCGGTTCTGATCACCGACCGGATCATTCTGCGTGAGCTCCGGAAGGAGGATGCGGCAGACCTGCTGGTGTTCCGTGGCGACTCGGAGGAGCAGCGGTTCAACTCCGAGCCACTCCAGACCCTTGAGCAGAGCGCGGCGTTGATCGACGAGGTCCGCGGCGACTACGCCGCCCAGACGGGCCTGCCGTGGGCGTTGACCCTCAAGTCGTCTGGTCGGGTCGTTGGGTTGTTCGGGTACCACCACTGGGATCCTTACCACCGACGGGCAGACATCGGCTACGACCTGGCTCGTGAGCTGTGGGGGCAGGGCTTGGCCACGGAGGCGCTCACCGCCGTCATCCGGTTCGGGTTCTCCGACATGCAGCTCAACCGCATCGAAGCCCAGACGATCGCCGATAACGAACCGTCAATACGGCTACTTGGCCGTCTCGGCTTCGTCCGGGAAGGAACGCGGCGAAGCTACTCCTGGGAAGAGGACGGCGCCTTCCACGACGGAGCAATCTACGGACTCCTTTGCGACCGCTGATTACATGCTGACGCTCTCGTGCGGCACATACCCGCAAGTCGGCCCCCAGCGAGAACGCGGGCCAACGTTGTATGAGTGGCCATCGTTGACCGTCTCACCGACAACGGCGAGATCATCGAGGCCGGCACCAGCAACTCCCGCCTCGCGCACGTGAGGTGCGCTCGCAGCGAAGGCCAGTAGACGTCGGGCTCGGTGCGAACGAGCCGATCAGACAGGTAGGTCTTTGAGCCCATAGCCGGCGAGTCCGCTTCGGGCTGTTGAGGTGCGTCCGGTGAGCAGGAGCAGCAGGGACAGGGCGCTGCCCGAGATCTCAGGTCCGGATCCCACTGTCCATTCGGTGTCGGTAGCTGTCAACGTCCGCCCGGTCAGGCGGCGCTGGGCGTTGAACGGCCAGCCCATGACCCAGACTCGGTCGAGCCCTTGGCGGGTGAAGTCGACGGGGACTTCGAACGTGCGGCACAGCGGGATCGCGATGTCTTGACTGTGCACGATCGCGTCGAACAGCGCGTTGCGGGTGTCCAAGGCCTTGGCCGTCGTCCGGTCCTCGACGTGGTCACGCAGCTTCTGGACGATCTCCGAGGTGGCGCCCGAACCGGCACGCACGGCCAGGAGAGTGTTGATGCGGTTCGGGTTGAACCGGGCCCGAGGCGCGGCCGTAAGCATCTGCCAGGTGGTGATCGTGGGTACGAGCGCCAAGTGACCGGCAACGTCTCGGACCCGCCACCCCTCGCACAGCGAGGCGGCGTCCCACT
>DATDAP010000565.1:0-12282 GCA_036525335.1 Microlunatus sp.
CAACGCGGAGCTGTTCCGCAGCGACCAGAAGTTCTCCTCGCACTGCGGCTGGCCCTCGTTCTTCGCCCCGCTGGCCGAGGACCGGGTCCGCTACATCGAGGACGGCAGCCTGTTCATGAAGCGGGTCGAGGTCCGCTGCGGGACCTGCGACAGCCACCTGGGCCACGTCTTCTCCGGGGAGGGGTACGACACCCCGACCGACCAGCGCTACTGCATCAACTCGGTGTCGCTGACCCTGGAGAAGAAAGCCTGAGCCCGCGTGTGGGCAGGCGCTAGGACGGGGCCACCCGCTGGAACAGCACGTGGTCCTGCCAGCGGCCGGCGATCTCCAGGTATCGCGGGGCCAGCCCGATCAGCGTGAAGCCGTTGCGCTGGAGCACCCGCTGGGAGCCGAGGTTGTGAACCAGGGTGGCGGCCTGCAGACGGTGCAGACCGTACGTCCCGAACGCCAGCGTGGCCGTGGCGGCCACGGCCGCGGTGGCGACTCCTCGACCGGTGTCGTCCTGGCTGACCCAATAGCCCAGGTGCGCGGAGCGGAAAGCGCCACGCACGATGTCGCTGACGTTGATGCGGCCCACCAGCCGGTCGTGGTCCGTGATCACCAGGGGCAGGGCCAGGCCGGCGGCGTGACGGTCGAGGGACTCGGTGATCAACCGGCGTTGGACGGCCTCGGTGGCGAAGTCCGCGTCACGTAGGGGATCCCAGGGTGCCAGGAAGTCGAGGTTCTGCGCGATCAGCGCGGTGAGCTCGGCCACGTCGCCGACCGACACCAGTCGGACACTCACCGACCCGCTCATTCTCGGCCGTCCACCCGCCGCCGCAGCCAGGCCGCGGTCGAGTCCGCCTGAGCCTGCTGGAAAGCCCGCAAGGTCGGCAGACCAGGGACACTCGGCTGCCGACCGGCATCGGTGAAGAACGCGCAGAGTCCGGCGAGGCAGCCGGTGATCAGCGAGGGGTCCACCCGTGGCAGGTAGCGGGCGACGAGCTGCTCGGCGTCGTGGCCACCGTACAGGTCGATGTTGATCAGCAGCAGGAAGCGGTCCAGCCAGTCCGGCCCGGTCAACGCCCAGGGCCAGTCGACCACGACCATGGAGCCGTCGGGACGGACGAGCAGGTTGTCGGCCCGGATGTCGCAGTGCACGACCGTGTCGCCTTCCAACCGACGGAGTGAGCCGGCCGACACGTCGATCAGCACGTCCAGCCGGGCAGCGATCCAGGGGTCGAGGGCGGGGTGGGGCTGATCCCGGAGCCGCTGCCAGCCGAAGAAGAGCGGGGCCAGGCCTTCGGCCACCGGACGCAGCCCGGAGATCGGGTTGGGTGTGAGGTCAGTGGCCAGGGCCGCGAGAGTGTCCATGGCGGCCTCGACGTGCTCGTCGCTCCAGGGGACGGGAGGGCACTCGCCGGCGATCTCCTCCATGGCCACGGCGATCCAGTGGCCGTCGTCGTAGCGGCCGATCGGCCGCGGGACGCGCGGACTCCGAGCCAGGGCATCGAGGTAGTCGGCTTCGCGGCGAAGAAGATCGGGCGAGTCCGGATTCTGATCCGGGCTGACGGCCTTGACGAAGGCCCGGCGACCGTTCTCGGTACGGACTCGGTCGGCGGTGCCCGGGGAGAAGCCGCCGGCCTGACTCTCGGCCGTGGTCACCTGACCGCCGAGGACGGTCTCGATCCCTTCCCGGATGTGGGCAGGCAGGTCGGACCAGCCGATCCTCTGTCCGGTGGCGGGCGGCGCGGGCACACCTCATCGTGACACGTTGACGCTTGGCAGACTGACGGATCATGAGCGGCCATCTGTGAGCGGCGTCGACGGTCCGTACGTGCTGGTCGGCGGTTGGCCGGGTTCGGGCAAGACCACGCTCGCCCGAGCTCTGGCTACCCAGCTCGGCCTCGCCTACCTGGGCAAAGACGATCTGAAGGAGTCGCTCTGGCAGCAGCTCGGCGCACCGACGTCGGTCGAGGACTCGCGCCGGCTGGGAGAGGCGGCGGTACGCATCCTGCTGAGGTTCGCCCGGGACTGCCCGGGCGCGGTGATCGACAGCACCTGGTACGCCTACTCCCGGCCGCTGGTGGCGCAGCTGCCCGGCCGCCACGTCGAGGTCCGCTGCCTGGTGAGCATCGAGACCGCTCGGGCCCGGTATACCGCGCGACGCCGCGGCACCGGCCATCTGGACGATCGGCGGACGGAGGCAGAGCTCTGGGGCCAGCCTGTCGCCCCGCTCGGTGTCGGACCGTTGGTCGAGGTCGACATGGAGGGACCGGTCGACGTCGGGGCGATCGCCGCGATGATCATGGCGGCGACGGGCGCGCCCTGATGGACCGGCGAAGCGGCATCCCGTGCTGCACCGTGGAGGCGGCGGCACGACGAGCTGTCCTGGATGCGGCTTGGCTGGGCGAGTTGACCATGTTCGGGGCCGATCGTCGCGCTACTTTCCTGGCACACAAGAGAAATCTAGGTTGAAACCTTCCCAACGTCGCGTGTTGCTGCTAGAATCGCATACATGTTCGACGATCGGTTGGAGGGATCACTCGGGAGCTCGCGCGCGCTCGCCGATCTGGCCGCCGAGACCGAGAACGAGGTCCGGCAGCTCGGTTGTCGCAAGCTCCGGGTGGCCGCCGCCTGGGCCGATGCTCACTCCGATGTAGCCCAGCCCGACGGCGGCATGCTGGTGGAGCGACTGCTGCCGTTCGGGCCGGATGGCTGCCCGCCAGTCGCCGAAACCTGCACCGGCAGCCTCGCCGTCGCCTTCCGCACCTCCACCCAGTCGGCGAAGGGCTGGATCACGGACGCCCTGACTGTGCGGCACCGCCATCCTCGCCTCTGGGAACGGGTGCTGGCCGGTGACGTGTATGCCTGGAAGGCCCGCGAGATCGCCCGCGCGACGGCGCACCTCAATGTCTTCACCGCCCGGATCGTCGACAAGCTGCTGCACGACCAGGTCGAGCTGGTCGCCTGGACCCGATTCGTCAAGATCCTCGACGCCACCCTCCTGCAGGTCGATCCGACGACGTACGGGGAGCGGCAAGCGAAAGCGGCTGCTCAACGGGACGTGAAAGCCACCCAGTCCAGCGACGGCCTGCGCACCCTCGTCGCCCGCGGCACCAGCGGCGACGTGACCATGTTCCTCGCCCTCGTCGATGCCATCGCCGAAGCGCTGGCCGATGAAGGAGACGAAGATCCCTACCCGGTGCGCAAGAGCAAGGCGATCGGGATCGCCGCCTATCCGGACCGGGCCCAAGACCTCCTCTCCCGCGGCCGTCACCGCGAAGATCCGACGAAGGATCCCTGGGAGCAGGTCCACGCCCACCACGCCGACCCGACCGACCCGTGGGCCGACGACCTCCCCACCGCCGGCTGGGAGACTGACCGAAACGGCAACGTCCACCAGCCCGGCCTCGACGAGGAGTGGGAGATGCCCGCCGAGGACCACGTCAGCGACGCCGAGGCCGCGTGCTGGTCGGACGAGCCACCCATCGACCCCGCCGATATGGCCTGGTACCTCCAGGACACCGACATCGCCTATGCGCATCACCATCATCCAGACTCCGACGGAGCCGTTGTGGCTGAGGATCAGGCTCCGGCGGCTGAACCCGCACCTCGGAGGCAGCCCGCGACCAGCGGACTCGACCGACGACCTCGGAATGTCGATCTCTCGAAGTCCAGACCGACTGTGCATCTGCACATGCACGTCAGCGACCAGACCATCCACGACGGCCATGGCGTCGTCCGGACCGACCATGGACCGATCACCGTCGACCAGCTGCGCCGCTTCCTCGGCGACAGCTGCCCGACCATCAAGGTCTATCCCGTCTACGATCCTGCCGACACCGCCGCGGTCGACAACTACGAGATCCCCGTCGCCCTCCGCCGATCCCAGTCGATCAAGAACCCCGCCTCACTGTTTCCGTTCAGCCCAGCCACCAGCCGGATGGACCTCGACCACACCGCAGCCTACGAACCTGACGGACCACCGGGACAGACCAGCATGGCCAACCTCGGTCCCCTCGCCAGATCCGAGCACCGAGCGAAGACCGTCGGCGGCTGGCGGGCGAGACAACCCGACCCCGGTCTCTACGTCTGGCGTTCGCCCGAGGGCCAGATCGTGATCACCACCAACCAAGGCACCCTTGTGCTGGGCTGCTCCGCCTTCACCCACCACCTCTGGCGCACCGCCGGCAAGGCTCCCAAGGTTGCGCTGTCGTAGGATCGGCGTCAGCGTCGCGTGCGCTGGCGGACTGCGTCAGGCATGGAGGCGCCGAACCGGAAGGGTGTCGAGATCACCCTTTCTTCGTTGTCCGTCCCGTGAGCCTGGGAGACACCAGCAGGCTGATCGCCTGGCACCGCGAGCTTTCCGCGGCACACACCCGTCTCCGTGCCGCGCTGGAGCTGGCGCAGGACTCGCTCACCGATCCGCAGCTCAGCGACCCGCAGGCCGCCAGCCGGGATCTGCTGCTCTACTGCCTCGGCTTCTGCGCTGCACTTGGTGGTCATCATCGGAGCGAGGACACCGGTCTGTTTCCCGAGCTCGCGGGGCGCCACCCCGAGCTGGGCGAGACGATCGCCTACCTGAAGCAGGACCACTCGATGATCGCTTACCTGCTCAGTGGTTTGGAGAAGGCCATCGGGTCACAGGCGGCGCCGGAGGAGATCGGTCGTCACCTGGAAGGCCTCGCGGCCATCATGGAGTCGCACTTCCGCTACGAGGAACGACAGCTGGTCACGGTGCTGGCCACCCTCGACCTCGACGCGGCCGTCCCGGACATGCTCGGCCCGCTCTGAGCGGACGGCGTCCCTCGTGGCAGGGTGATCTGATGCTGTCCGCCGCGAAGTTCCTGGCCGCCTACGACGCCCAGCTCCGTACCGATGCGGAGACCCCGAGCGCCCTCCGGGTCGATCGGCTCGGTCCGTTGCGGCTGGTCACGTTCGCCGGCGGACGCGGCTTCATCACCTACGCCGACCTGGAGGGCGCCGACGCAGCGACCATCCGGGGTTGGGTCGCCGAGGCGCTCGCCCACTTCCACGATCAGCCCGAGATCACCCGGGTGGAGTGGAAGACCCGTGGGCACGACGTCGCCCCCGGGTTGCACGAATCCCTGCTGGACAACGGATTCGTCCCGGACGAGCCGGAGTCGATCATGATCGGCGACGCCCGCTTGCTGGCCGTCGACGTGCCCGTGCCCGAAGGTGTCGGCCTGCGCCGGGTGAGCAGTGAGACCGACGTCCGCGCGATGTGTGTGATGGAGAGCATCGCCTTCGGCGACGACGATGCCGAGGAGATGAGTCGGGCCCTCCTACGCCGCCTCGGACTGGACGACGGGATGGAGCTCTGGGTCGCCGAGGCGGCTGGCCGGATGATCAGCGCGGGCCGGCTCGAGCCGGTGGTCGGCACCGAGTTCGCCGGTCTGTGGGGCGGCGCCACGTTGCCGCAGTGGCGCCGGCGCGGCATCTACCGCGCGCTCACCGCCGCCCGAGCCCGCTCCGCCCTGTCCCTCGGCAAGAACTTGTTGCACAGCGACTCGACCGAATTCTCCCGCCCCATCCTCGAGCGGTCGGGTCTGATCAAGGTCTCGACCACGACTCCGTACGAGTGGCGCCGCTGAGGGAGCTACCAGGAGCCGACGATCTCCTTCAGCTCCCGGCGACGACCGGTGTAGAAGGGCAGCTCCTCGCGGGTGTGACGGCGGGCGGCCGCGGCCCGCAGGGCCCGCATCAGGTCGACGATCCGGTGGAGCTCATCCGCTTCGAACGCCAACAGCCACTCGTAGTCGCCCAGCGCGAAGGACGACACCGTGTTGGCGCGTACGTCCGGGTACGGTCGCGCCATCATCCCGTGCTCGGCCAGCATCGCGCGGCGCTCCTCGTCGGGCAGCAGATACCACTCGTACGAGCGCACGAACGGGTAGACGCACAGGTGCGCCTGCGGCTCCTCGCCCGACATGAACGCGGGCACGTGACCCTTGTTGAACTCGGCCGGACGGTGCAGACCGAGCTGCGACCACACGGGGGTGAGCGACCGTCCGAGGGTGGACCGACGCAGCGCGTGGTAGGCGTTCTGCAGGGTCTCCGAGTTCGGCGCATGCCACCACACCATCAGGTCGGCGTCGGCTCGCAACCCAGCGACGTCGTACCAGCCGCGGATCTCCAGGTCACCGCCCTCCGTCGCCGTCGCCACCTCGTTCAGCGCGGACGTGGCAACCTTCTCCGGCGCCTCGGTCGGCGGTCCGTTCTGCTGGAACACCGACCACATCGTGTACCGGATCGTGTCGTTGATCTGCCGCGCCTTCATGCACCCACTCCTACCACCGTCTGATCATCGCCTGCCCCCAGATCCCGGGTGATCTTGTTCACGGCCACGTCCGCCGAACCGAGGCACCCGGCGATCCCGACACCGTCGTAGGCCGCCCCGCAGACCGCCAGGCCGCGCCGCCCGACCAGCTCGGAGCGGAGCCGCCCGACCAGGTCGGTGTGCCCGACCTCGTACTGCGGCAGCCCGCCGCCCCAGCGCTGCACCGCACTCTCGACCACCTCGACCCCGGCCCAGCCGGGCAGCCCGCGCAGCTCGGCGACCGTGCGATCGATCAGCTCGGGGTCGCCGACCTGCAGCAGCTGCTCCTCCCCGAGCCGTCCGACGCTCGCGCGCACCGCGTGCACCTCGGAGTCCCAGACGTCGGTGACCCGGTCGCGCAGCCAGCCCCACTTCGCCGACGAGTGCGTGACCGCCTTGACCGTCGGCAGCTGGCCCGGCGGCACCAGCAATCCCGAGCCCATCGGCTCCACGCCCCGGACAGCGAGGGCGACGACGGCCATCGACGCGTACGGGATCGATGCCAGCCGCTCGGCCGAGTCGACCAGCCCCGCCAGCAGTCGACCGGTGGCGGCGGCCGGCGTGGCCAGCACCACCGAGCGCGCGGTGATCTGTTGCGGGTCGCGGACCGGACCGACGGTGAGCCGGAAGCCGTCCGTCGTCGGGGTGAGCTCGCGGACGGTGGTCGACGTCCGAACCTGCACCCCCCGGACGGTCAGGCTGCGAACGAGAGTCTCCACCAGCGCGACGATCCCGCCGTCCAGTCCCCCGAAGACCGGGCCGTCACCGGGTCGACGCAGCTGCGCCGCGTGTCCGCTGAGGGCACCCCCGCCGCGGGCCTGTGCGAAGAGGGCTCCGCTGACGGCCTGGAACGACAGTCGCCGGGACTGTCCGGCGTAGACCCCACCCAGCAGCGGCTCCAGCAGCCGGTCGGTCACCTCCGGTCCGAACCGCTCGTCGAGCAGCAGACCGATCGAGACGTCGTCGGTCAGCGGCGGAGCGGGTCGGGAGGGTTCTTGCCGGGCCCGCGTCAGCCCGGCCGGACTGAGCAGACCGGCCAGCGCGTCGAGGTCGGACGGGACGCCCATCGCGGACGGGGGCAGCTCGACGGCACGGCCGTCCACGTACACCCGGGGCTTGGCGCCGGTCGGGTGCACCAGCAGATCGTGGAGTCCGAGCTCGTGCACCAGTGTCGGCGCCTCCGGACGCCGGACCAGCACCGACTCCGCCCCGCCGTCCACCTCCAGGTGCCCGAGCCGAACGCGGGCGATCTTGCCGCCGAGCCGGGGTGCGCCCTCCAGCACGAGCACCGACAGCCCTTCCAGCGACAGTCGCCGGGCCGCCGCCAGCCCGGAGACACCGCCCCCGACCACGACGACATCGATCACGCCCGGGCCGCCCGGCGGAGGTCGCTGCCCTCCTCGTGCACCAGGTCCACGATCCGCTGCAGCACCGCCGGATCCGTGTCGGGCGGCACCCCGTGACCGAGGTTGAACACGTGACCGGGCGCCGAGGCCCCGGCCCTGATCACCGCGCGGGTCCGCTCGGCCACCACCGGCCACGGAGCCCCGAGCAGGGCCGGATCGAGGTTGCCCTGCAGCGCGTACCGGTGACCGAGCCGGCGGTCCGCCTCGTCCAGCGGGATCCGCCAGTCCACACCGACCACGTCGGCCCCGGCCGCGGCCATCGGGCGCAGCAGCTCACCGGTGCCGACCCCGAAGTGGATCCGCGGCACCCCGAGCCGACCGACCGCCTCCAGCACCCTGGCCGAGTGCGGCTGCACGTACGTCGCGTAGTCGGCCGCGCTCAGACTGCCGACCCAGGAGTCGAAGAGCTGGACCGCAGCCGCCCCGGCCTCGACCTGCGCGGTCAGGAAGGTCGCCGAGATCTGGGCGAGCCGCTCGCAGAGGTCGTGCCAGACGTCCGGCCGCGACACCATCAGTGCCTTGGTCCGCGCATAGTCCTTGCTGGGGCCGCCCTCGACCAGATAGCTGGCCAGCGTGAACGGGGCCCCGGCGAACCCGATCAGCGGCGTCTCCCCGAGCTCGGCCACCAGCAGGGCGACCGCCTCGCTCACGTACGGGATCTGGTCGGCCGAGAGCGGCCGCACCCGGTCCAGGTCGCCCGCCGACCGGATCGGTTCGGCGATCACCGGGCCGGTGCCGGGCACGATGTCCAGGTCGACCCCGGCCGCCTTCAGCGGCACCATGATGTCGGAGTAGAAGATCGCGGCGTCGACGCCGTAGCGGCGCACCGGCTGCAGGGTGATCTCGGTGACCAGGTCCGGTCGGGCGCAGCTGTCCAGCATGGAGACGCCTACCCGCACCTGCTTGTACTCCGGCAGCGATCGCCCGGCCTGCCGCATGAACCACACCGGCACCCGGTCGTCCTGGCGCTTGCGGCAGGCAGCCAGGAACGGGCTGCTGACGGCGGGACGCGTCCCGGCACGACTGGTCACGGCACTGGGGACCGACTCGACGGGTGGCACGTCTAGATCCTTCCACGCATCGGCGAGCCGACCTCCCGGCGCGTCGCAGCCGGGCGTTGTCGGTGCCGCCGCTTACGCTCGTCGGGTGCCAGCCAACTCCGACGTGGCCGCGGCCCCGACCCCCTTCCAGCGGGCCGCCCACGACCTGCTGAACGCCACGTGGCGTCCCGAGCTGATGGTCGAGGAGATCCCCGCACCCCAGAAGATCGCCCCGTTCGCGGCCGCGGTCAGTGCCGACGTGCTCGTGGGTGGTGAGGACGTGGGCGCGGGTCGGCTCGTCCTGCTCCACGATCCCGCCGGCAACGCCGCGTGGCAGGGCACCTTCCGTTGCGTCACCTTCGCTCGCGCCGAGGTCGACCCCGAGATGGTCAGCGACCCCTTGCTGGCTCAGGTCGGCTGGTCCTGGCTGCTCGATGCCCTGGCGAGCCACGGCGCCGAGTTCGTGGCGCCCAGCGGCACGGTCACGTCAGTGTCCAGCGAGTCGTTCGGGGGCATGGCCGACGAGGACCCGAGCGCCGAGGTGGAGGTGCGGGCGTCCTGGACGCCGGTGCTCACCGACGGGGTGGGGCTGGCCGCCCACGTGCAGGCCTGGGGTGAACTACTGTGTACGACGGCGGGCCTGCCCCCGCTGCCGGCCGGGGTGGTCGCCATTCCCGCCCGTCGACACGCGCGCAAGAGCCCGAATCGAAGCCCACGGAGACGGTGACCCACAACCCTGCAGCCGAGCCGGAGTCCGAGCCGGCGTCCGAGGTCCGGCTCCTGGTGGCCCCTGCTGATGGGACGCCCGACGTGGCCACCACCGCAGCGCAGCTCGACGCCACCCTGGTGGCCCTGACGGCCGGGACCGGACCCTTGGCGATCGACGCCGAACGGGCGCACGGCTTCCGCTACACCCAGCGCGCGTACCTGCTGCAGCTGCGCCGAGCGGGCGCCGGCACCCACCTCATCGACCCGATCGCGTTCGACGGCACGCCGGCCCTGGCCGAGTTGGGCGCGGCGCTGGCCGACGCCGAGTGGATCATCCACGCGGCGAGCCAGGACCTGCCCTGCCTGTTCGAGGTCGGCATGGCCCCGGCCCGTCTCTTCGACACCGAGCTCGCCGCGCGTCTGCTCAACTACCCGCGGGTCGCCCTCGGCACCATGCTCGAGGAGCTGCTCGACGTACGGCTGCTGAAGGAGCACTCGGCCGCCGACTGGTCCACCCGCCCGCTGCCGGCCGAGTGGCTCACGTACGCCGCCCTGGACGTGGAGCTGCTGGTCGAGCTGCGGGACATCCTGGCCGAGCAGCTGGTCGCGGCCGGCAAGGACGAGTGGGCCGCCGAGGAGTTCGCGGCGCTCGTGGCAGGGGCCGGCACGCTCGCCGAGCCGCGGGCCGACCCGTGGCGCCGGACCTCGGGCATCCACCGGGTGCGGACCCGCCGCGGACTGGCGTACGTGGCCGAGCTCTGGCAGATCCGGGACGAGATCGCCCGGGACAGCGACCGAGCGCCGTCGAAGATCCTGCCCGATGTCGCGATCGCGGAGCTGGCCGCCGTGGAGCGACCGGATCGGTCCACCATCTACCGCATCGCCGGGTTCCAGCGACGCCAGGCGCGTCGCTACCTGCCGGAGTGGGTGGCCGGGCTGCAGCACGTCACCACCCTCGGGGAAGCCGAGCTGCCGCCCATGCACATCCCCAGCCCCGGGCCGCCCCAGCCCCGCTTGTGGGTGACCAAGGACCCGGTCGCCGCCAAGCGACTCACCCGGGTGCGGGAGGTGCTCACGACCGTGGCCGCCGAGTACGAGCTGCCGGCCGAGAACCTGCTCACCCCGGACTACGTACGGCGGCTGGCCTGGTCACCGCCGGATCCACTCACCGCGGAGTCCGTGGACGCCGCCCTGGCCGAGCTGGGTGCCCGGCCGTGGCAGCGGCGCCTCACAGTGCCCGGGCTCAGCGAAGCCCTGGTCGACTGAGCCTCAGCGAAGCCCTGGTCGACTGACCCCATCCCGCAAGAAGTGACGCTGCTGCTCGCGGCGGTGGCGGTGCTTGTGGCCGGTGATCCTGCCGATCACCAGCAGCCACACCCCGAGCCAGAGGATGAACGGCGCGTGCAGCAGGATCGCTCCCGCCACCGCCGCCACCATCAGCACCGGGAAGAGCCACATCGCGTACGCCCAGGGCGGCGGACCACCGGCACGAACCGCACCCGACGGTGCCGCGGGCGCCGCGGGCACCGTCTCCGGCAGATCGGCGAACAGCGGCGCCAGCTCGGTGCTGAACCGAGCCTGCATCGCCTGATCGGCCCGGTCGTCGAACTCCTCGCGATTGAGCCGGCCGGCGGCGAAGTGGTCGCCGAGATCGGAGACGGCCTTGTCCCGCTCGGCGTCACCGATCCGGATCGGCGTGGTCGGGGTCGTGGGAGCGACGTCGGCCGCCGGTCGCGGCGCCTGACCCCACCACAGCTGCAGCGGCGGTGATGGTGGTGGACCGTCCTGCTTCCCCGGGTGCTGGCCGAACTGCCAACCCTGCTGCCAGCCCGACTGCCAACCCCTGCTCATCGCCGGTCCGAGTCGGTGCCGGACGGCTCGGTTCCCTCGGCGAGGATCCCGTAGAGCGTCTTGCGCAGCTCGACGATGGCGTCCCGGGCCGCGGTCTGTTGCTCCGGGCTGCCGACCGCCATCACCTGCCACATCGCCGCAGCGACCTGTCCGAGCACCGGCCGGAGGTCGCCCTCGGTCTCGGTCATCGCCGCCCACGGCGCGGCCATCTCGTCGGGATGGCCCTCGACGTAGCCACGGCCCTCATCGGTCAGCGCGTACGCCTTCCGCCCGCCGTCGTCGGTCTGGACGACCAGACCCTCGTCCTCCAGCTGCTGCAAGGTCGGGTAGATCGAGCCGGGGCTCGGCTTCCAGGCCCCGGCGGTCCGCTCCGCGATCTCCTGGATCACCTGATAGCCGTTCCGCGGCGCATCTGACAGCACCGAGAGGATCGCTGCCCGCACGTCCCCACGCCGGGCCTTCGGACCGCGCAGCCCGCGGGCCCAGGGCGGTCCGCCGTGACCGGGGCCCCCGAAGCCGGGGGCACCGAAACCGGGAGCGAAACCTCCCCACGCAGGTCCGGGACCGCGTCGCGTCTGCGTTTTGCCGGTCATCTCCGTCCACTTCTGCCGGAGACGCTGCTCCAGGTCGGCCCATTCCTGTGCCCGATCAGCCCTGTCACCGCAGTCGAACCCGAACCGGAGCCAGGGGGCTCCCATGGCGTATGCACCCATTCCGATCATCCCTTCCGAGTGTTGCCGATAGTCAACGATATATCGGCATAGGTCATCTCCCAAGGGTGCACAGTCTTGTTACTCGTGAGTAATATGTGGGCCATGCCTCGTCTGTCCCGCGATGTCGTCTTCGTCGACGGCGTCCGTACCCCCTTCGGAAAGGCCGGGTCGCTCTACCGCGAGACCCGGGCCGACGACCTCGTGGTCAGCTGCATCCGTGCGCTGCTGCGCCGCCACCCCG
>DATDAP010000566.1:0-2296 GCA_036525335.1 Microlunatus sp.
CCCTCCAGGTAGAGGCCCACCGCGTCCTTGCCATCTATGCCTTCAGATACTCGATTGCGTGTGCTCGTAGTCACCACGTCGGCCCCTTTCGTTGCCTATGCAACTTGTCTAACGTCCGGGGGCGCTCGGAGGATTCCTCCACTGCCCTGAAGATACCCTGAGATCGACCCTGGCTCGTTACTGAACGATTCGTTGCCGCACCGGGGTGCGGATGCGAAGTCGTTGTCGACAGCACTTAACGACGCAGCAAATTCCTGTGTTCCAGGGCCGACCAGAATCTCACGATCAGGGGGTCAGAGGAGCATGACGGAATACGAGCGGTATGAGGTTCTGGTGTCCGGTCTCGGCTTCCCGGAGTCGCTGCGCTGGCGGGACGGGGCACTCTGGTACGCCGACTGGGCGGCCGGGACCATCTCTCGCCTCGGTCAAGACCTGACACCGCAGGTGGTGGCCCGGCGTGCGAGCTTCCCGCTCTGCTTCGATCTGCTGGCCACCCCGGACGGGCTGCGGCCGTTGCTCGTCTCGACCCCCGACCGGGCCGTGCTGCTCGCGACCGGCGTCGACGACGAGCCGAGCCCGTACGCGAGCCTGGCCGGCTTCGGCGACCATCCCTGGAACGAGCTCGTGCTGACCGGCGACGGGTCTGCGTACGTGAACAACATCGGCTTCGACTACGGGGGCGGAGTCGATCCGTCCCAGGCCGGCCCGGTCGGTTTCGTGGTGCTGGTCCGACCCGACGGCACCGTGCAGCGGGTCGCCGACGGGCTGGAGTTCCCCAACGGGATGGCCGTGGTCGACGAAGGCCGAACGCTGCTCGTCGCGGAGTCGTGGGGGAGCCGGCTGACGGCGTACGCGATCGGTGCGGACGGGCACCTGTCCGACCGTCGGGTGTGGGCCGAGACACCGGGGTTGCACCCGGACGGCATCGATGCCCACGGTCTCGACGAGAACGGTGTCGGCACGGTGTCGCTGGCCGACGTCGGGACCCGCTGTTGCGTCCGGGTCGCCGAGGGCGGAGAGATCCTGGACCGGGTGGACCTCCCTCAGCCGGCCTTCGATTGCGTGGTCGGCGACCTGGGCTCGGGACCGACGCTCTACGTCGCCGTCAACGACTTCGCCGGTGACGAGAGTGGCGAACCGGCAGCGGGACCGGCGGGGGAGATCGTTGCCGTCCCCCTGTGTTGATCGTCACTCGCTGCTCCGCTGCGCGCCAGGGGAATCGATCTTCCCTTCTCGCTCGCGACGAAAAGCGTGTCGCACGCTCGGCGGTCCAGACCGATTCGGGCGCTTCGCTTCACGGCCGCTCGCGACGGGCTCGCTGCGCTCGAGCTCAGCCCGCGCCGACCTGGTCGATCAGCCAGGCGTACTCGAACGCCTTCTCCCGCCACGCCTTGTAGCGACCGCTGACCCCACCGTGACCGGCCACCATCTCCGTCTTGAGCAGGATCGGCCGGTCCTCGTCGTTGGTCGCCAGCTGGCGCAGGGCGGCCACCCACTTGGCCGGCTCGACGTAGTAGACGCGGGTGTCGTTCAGGCTGGTGGTGGCCAGGATCGCCGGGTAGGCGTGAGCGGCGACGTTCTCGTACGGCGTGTACGACTTCATGTACGCGTACACCTCCGGGTCGTGCAGGGGATCGCCCCACTCCTCCCACTCGATCACCGTCAGCGGCAGCTCCGGATCGAGGATGGTGGTCAGCGAGTCCACGAACGGGACGGCCGCGTGGATGGCCCGGAACCGCTCCGGCGCCAGGTTGGCCACCGCGCCCATCAGCATCCCGCCCGCGCTGCCGCCGGCCGCGGCCAGCCGCTCCCGCGACGTGTAGCCGCTCTCGACCAGGAACTCCGCGGCCGCGACGAAGTCGGTGAAGGTGTTGAGCTTGGTCAGCGTCTTGCCGTTCTCGTACCAGCTCCGGCCCATCTCCCCGCCCCCGCGGATGTGGGCGATGGCGTACACGAAGCCGCGGTCCAGCAGGGACAGCCGCGGGATGGAGAAGCTCGGGTCGATGGAGATCTCGTACGAGCCGTAGCCGTAGAGGAAGCCCGGCGCGGACCCGTCGAGCGGGACGTCGGCTCGCCGGACGATGGACAGGGGGACTCGGGTGCCGTCCGTGGCGGTCGCCCAGCCGCGCTCCTGCACGTACTCGTCGGGGGAGTAGGGGCGACCGTCCGGCCCGGGCAGCACCGGCGTCTGCTTGCGCAGGGTCAGCTCGCCGGTGCCGAGGGCGTAGTCGAAGACCGTGGCCGGGGTGACCATCGACTCGAAGCCGATCCGGATCGAGTCGGTGACGTAGTTCGG
>DATDAP010000567.1:0-6579 GCA_036525335.1 Microlunatus sp.
ACATCGTGCACAAGACCGGATTCCGGTACGCCTCGCCGGTCCGCGCCTCCTACAACGAAGCCCGGATGACTCCGTCGGTCAACTCCACCCAGACCGTGTGGAGCAGCCGGCTGAGCATCGAGCCGGCCGCCTGGAGCATCACCTACACCGACTACTGGGGCACCGCTGTGACCACCTTCGAGGTGCACGAACGGCACTCGCGGCTGACCGTGCGGTCGCAGGCCGTGGTCGAGACCCGCGGCGACGGTCTGCCCTGGGACACCGACCGCCGGGTGCCGGCGAGCGATCTGGGTTGGGCCGCCCTGCAGGACCGGGGGGTGACCGACTCGATGTCGGAGTTCCTCACCGTCAACGAGCGGACCACCGCCCCCGACGAGCTGCTCGAGCTGGCTCGAGGCGTCTCGAACCAGGCGCCCCGGCTGGCCGGCCTGGACGTCTGCCGGCTGGTGGCCGACCGGCTCAGCTACCGACGCGGGTCGACCGAGGTCACCAGCACCGCGCGCGAGGTCTGGGCGGGTGGCAGCGGGGTCTGCCAGGACTACAGCCACGTGGCCCTCGGCGCGTTGCGCTCGATCGGGCTGCCGGCCCGGTACGTGTCCGGATATCTCTTCCCGTCCGAGGGCACCACCCCGAACGCGACCGTCGAGGGCGAGTCGCACTCCTGGGTGGAGTGGTGGTGCGGCAGCTGGGTGGGCTACGACCCGACCCAGCGGCAGCGGCTGTCCGAGCACTACGTCCGCGTCGGCCACGGCCGCGACTACGGCGACGTGGCCCCGCTGCGCGGCACCTACTCCGGTGGCGCCTCGGACATGTTCGTCACCGTGGAGATGACCCAGCTCGGCTGATCGGTGCGGACCCGGCCCGCTACGCGAGGCTGAGTATCTTGCTCTCATGAGCAACTACGGGCAGCAGCCGCCCAACCCGTACCAGAATCCCTACGGTCAGCCGAACCCGTACCAGCAGGGCCCACCGCAGCAGGGTCAGCCCCAATCCGGCCAGCCTCAGCAGGGGCCTTACGGACAGCCCGTCCAGTACGGCCAGCGCCCGCAGTATGGTCAGCCGCCGCAGCCCGGTCAGCCCAACCCGTACGGTCAGCAGCCGCCGCAGAATCCGTACGGGCAGCAGCCACCGCCCCCTCAGGGTCAGCAACCGGGCCAGTGGGTCGCCCAGACCCCGTCCCGCCCGACGGTGGCGCCCCGCTCCATCCCGGTGGTGACGCTCGACGCCCTGCCCGGTCGCGAGATAGCCGAGATCGTCGGTGACGTGGTCGGCGTGGTCGCCCGCGGTCGCGATCTGCCGCCCGAGCTGCGCGGCGGCGGGTTGGAGGCCGGGTACGTCAGCATGCTGACCCGATCCCGCCGGGACGCGATCGCCCGTGCCGTCGAGATGGCCGAGTCGGCCGGCGCCGACGCGATCCTCGGACTGCGCTTCGACTGCAGCGAGATCACCCAGAACATGAGCGAGGTCGTCGCGTACGGCACCGCTGTCAAGCTGGTGCCGGTGGCCGGGGAGGCTGAAGTGAAGGCCGAGGACTCGGCGGCGACGCCAGTGAGTGCCGCCTCCGCCACCGAACCGACCGCCCACCCGGCTCCCCAGCAGGACGCCCCCCAGCACGAGGACGCGGAGCCACGTTCGGAGTGGGGACCACCCCAGGGTCAGCCCTCAGGCTGGCCGTCGCAGATGAACGGCTGAGCATCTGATCGCCTGACCGGTCCGTGACCCCCTAGCGAGGTCACCGACCGGGCTGAGCCAGAATGGCCACATGACCGCTGACAACACGGCCGATCAGGCAGAGACACCGGAGGAGGCGACCAAGCGGAAGTTCCGGGAGGCGTTGGAGGCCAAGAAGGGCCGCAAGGGCGAGGACCACCTCGACTCCGGCACCGGCCCCGTTCACCCGCACGGCCCGATCGAGACCAAGCGCGTCTTCCGGCGCAAGAGCGGCGGGTAGCCCGACCCGCGAGACCCGTCTAGGCGGCGACCGCGCCGGCGCCGATCCGTACGCGCACCGCGGCTTCGCGTCGTGTTTCCCCGGGTGGCCGGGGCTGCGCGTGCCTCGGCGACGAGGCCGACGTCCATCTTCGCTGCGCGGTGCGCGTGCTGACTCCTGGTAGCGTGTCAAGGCCCCGGGGCGAAGGTGCGCCCGAGCGAGATCAGCCCGGCGAGCACGGGAAGGACGCGGATGACGACGCAAGCACGTGCTCTGCAGACGCGACGCGCGATCGTTCGCGCCGCGGCGGACGCCTTTGTGAAGCACGGTTTCTCCGGCGCGAGCCTGTCCGGGATCGCCCAGGACGCCGGGGTCACCAAGGGTGCGCTGTACTTCCACTTCCCGTCCAAGACGGCGCTCGCTTCGGCGATGATCCTCACCCAGAACGAAGCCAACGCCGCCCTGGAGGAGTACGCCCGTACCTACCAGGGCGCCTATCTCGATCTCCTGGTCAACATGACCCGCGGCTTGGCCACCCGGCTGCTGGAGGATCCGACGCTGCGGGCTGCGATGCGTCTCGCCGTGGAACGCGGCGAGACCGAAGACGCCGGCCTGGCGGGGACCTACGAGACCTGGGAGCGGCTGGTCGGCAACGTGGCCCAGACCGCCAAGGACCGTGGTGAGCTGGCCGAGCACGTGGACCCGCCCCGGCTGGCCCGGTTCCTGGTGGGTGCCTTCACCGGGCTCCAGACGGTGTCGCTGGTCACGTCGGGGTTGGGCGACCTCGAGGAACGGGTCGAGGACATGTGGGTCCTGCTGCGCCCTGCCCTGGCGGCGGAGGTCCGCCTCGAGCCGAGCAGCGGCCGTCACTCCACCGAGCCCGCTGTCGATCGAGTCGCCTCGAGCTGACTGCCAGGGTCGATCCTCGACCGCTCGGGATCAGGCCAGCAGCTCATCGGGACACCGCGCGGTCGCGACCGTGCTGCCGCGCTGCTCGAAGTCGACCACCGTTCGCCCGCCCTCCCGCCGGCCGCGCACCGTGAGGTCGGCATCGAGCTCGGCCAGAGTGCTGAACTCCAGGTCGACACCCCGGTCCTCGGTCCAGTCCGTGCCGCGTAGGGCCGCGTGTGTGCGCAGGGCGGCCAACGCGAAGTGCATCCCCGGTACGTGGTCGAGTGGATGGTCGAAGATCAGGCGGTCGGAGGTGTCCCAGTCCGTCCGCGCGGTCAGCCCGCCATCGGTGACGACGAGGTCCGACAACGGCGGCGGCGGGGGCCCATCGGGCTGCGACATGCCGGCGTCGCGACGCATCCGGGCGTACACGGGGTGCGGGATGCAGGTCATGTCACCGTGCCCGTGGGCGAGCGGTGTCGTCTCGTCGGAGATCTCGGCGTCGAACCGCAACCGGTGCAGGCGCCCGCGTCGATAGACGACGTCGGTGACCACGATGGAGCACCACACCCGCGCCGGGGGGTGGAGGGGCGGACGGCGCCACTGCAGTCTGATCGCGTTGGCGAGCATGGTCACTCCCACCGCCGCCGAGCCGCAGACATGGGCCAGGGCCAGACCTGCCTGTCGGAGAGCTTCCAGAGTCAGCAGCGTCGGCGACTGTGCTGCCGATGAGCTCAGCAGGCACCCCTGGATCTGCGGTGAGAGCTCGACGGTGCACCGGTCGCCCAGGGCCAGGGGTCCCGCGCTCGCGGGCGCGTCGACCCACGTGACCATGACGTTCTCTTCGTGCAGCTTGTGCGTGACTTCCCGCCAGTCAGTGGTGCTGCGGTCGGTGCAGTTCAGTGACATGAGAGGTGTGCTCCGTGGGACGAGGTATTGGGATGCCGAGCACACTAATCACACAAACCGGTCGACCGGTAGGCTTTCCGTGATTAATTTCACAAGTCGGTGAGGCGTCCCTCAAGTTCGCATCTCTCTGGGTGAGACGATGGGTAGAAAAGAACCGGCCGCCCGGTATGTTTCTGACATGACGAGAGAAGCCCGGGGGCCGGCGACACCGCCGCGAGGTGAGGCCGAAGACGTGAGCGAACGAAGCGACACGTCGCTTCAGCTGGCTCTGCCGATGACATCCACGCAGCAGGGGATGCTGGTTGACAGTCTGGTCAAGAACCCGTCCGACTACCACGTGGCGCTGCACCTGCGACTCGACCCGCTCGAGCCGCAGCGGATCGATCGGGCCGTCCGGTTGCTCGTCGAGAACCAGCCGGCTCTGCGCAGCGCCATCGGCCTCGGGGTCCACGGCATGTCCTATCTGCTCGCCCCGTCGGTGGACCCGCTGGTGGTCCACCACGACCTTCGGGGACGTCCCGCCGAGGCCGCAGCCGACGAGCTGAGCGAGATCGCCGAGGCGGTGGCGGGCACCGCCTTCGACCTCTCGGCGCCCCCGCTGTTCCGCGTCGCCCACTGTCGTCTCGCCGCCGAGGACCGCTTGATCCTGGTCTGCCATCACCTCATCGCCGATGGCCTGTCGATCAGCATCCTGGCCGAGCAGCTGATGGAGCTCGCGGCCGCCGATGAGCCGGTCGATCTCCCGCGCGACACCGGCTTCGAGCTCTATCAGCGACACGAGGCCTCGGCCCTGACGAGCGAGCGGTCAGCTGCCCGTGGTGAGTTCTGGCAGCGGACCCTGGGTCGGCAGGAGGTCCCGAACCTCTCCCACTGGATCACCTCCGCCACCGGTGACCAGACGGGACGTGAGCTCCGGCTGACCGTGGACCAAGGGCTCGCCCGGGCGCTGCGCGAGTGCGCTCAGGAGGCAGAGGTCTCGGAGTTCACCGTCTACCTAGGGGTCTTCGGCGTGCTGCTGGGGCAGTACGCACACGCCGAGCAGGTGAGCGTGGCCACCCCGTTCACCGACCGTTCGCTGTCGGACGTCGAGCAGAGCATCGGCTGCTTCATCAAGACCCTGCCGGTCCTGGTCGACGCGGCACCGGCCCACACCGTACGCACCCTGCTGGAGCGCCTCAGCGGCGAGATCCTGCAGACCTGGAAGCACCTGGGCTTCCCGATCGCCGAACTGCTCAGCCAGCGGCCCGCCACGAAGCCGATCTTCGACATCACCTTCATCCAGGACCGCTACCCCGGCTACCCCGCGGGGGTCCGTGGCGCGGCGCCCTCCGACCGCGCGCGGTTCCCGGGGCTGCTGACGGTGCTGGTCGAGCAGATCGGCGACAGCTGCGAGCTCGTCTTCCAGTTCAAGGAACCCGCGCTGTCGTTGGACCGGGTCCGGCGCTTCGCCCGTCGCTACGTGCACCTGCTCGAGCAGCTGCCGGCCGCCCTGGACGCACCGGTCGGGTCCTTGCAGATCGACTCCGACGGCGAGACCGCAGCGCTGCTGGCGCAGCTGTCCGCCACGCACCACGCCGACTGGGAGCCGGCCCACCTGGGTGCGACCTTCCTCCGCCGGACCCAGGCCGACCCGTCCGCGATCGCCTGGAGCGACGCGACGAGGAGCTATGCGAACGCGTGGGCGCACGACGCCGCCGTCGTGACCCAGCGCCGACTGCGTACCGCCCTCGGTGACACCCCCGGTCCGGTCGCCATCCTGCTCCCCCGCGGTGTCGAGCTGCTGGTCGCCGTGTTCGGGACCCTGCTGGCCGGTCGGCCGTACGTGCCGCTGGCGCCGAGCACGCCGACCGCTCGACGGACCGCCGTCCTCTCCGACGCCGGTGTCGCCGCCGTCCTCACCAGCTCCGACCTCGAGCTGGACCTGCCCGACGGGGTCGCCCGGCTGGACCTCGACAGGTGGGAGGAGCTGACGGCGCTCCGGACCGACGAGCGCACGTGCAGCTCCGAACAGCCGGAGGCGGTGGAGCTGCACGCCGACGACGTGCTCTACATCGAGTACACGTCGGGCTCGACCGGGTTGCCGAAGGGCGTGGTGATCCGCCACGACAGTCTCTGCAACACCGCCCTCGACCTGGAGCGGCTCTACCCGCTCGGTCCCGAGGACGTCTACCTGCTGAAGACGTCGTTCACCTTCGACATCTTCGGCACCGAGCTCTACGGGTGGCTCGTCGGAGCGGGGCGCCTGGCCGTCCTGCCCCCCGGACAGGAAGGCGACCCGGGCGCCCTCCTGGACGCCATCCGAGACCTCGGCGTCACCCACGTCAACTTCGCCCCGACGATGCTGCGACTGGTCCTGGACGCGGTGGCTACCGCGGGTCGGGCCGAGGACCTGGGGTCGCTGCGGTTCCTGTTCAGCGGCGGCGAGGCGCTGACCGCCGACGTGGTCGACCGCTTCTTCGCCCTTTCCCTGACCTGCTCGCTGGAGAACGTGTACGGCCCGACCGAAGCCACCATGTGGGCGACGCACACCACCGTGCAGAGCGCCGACGCCGCGGTGGCGATCGCGCCGATCGGCACCGCTTTGAACGACTACCGCGTGTACGTGCTGGGCCGCGACGACCGCCTCTGCGGGATCGAGGTGCCGGGCGAGCTCTGCATCGCCGGCGCCGGGGTGGCGGCCGGCTACCTCAACCGGCCGGAGCTCGACGCCGCGCACTTCGTCGACAACCCGTTCTACGACCCGACCGCCGATGCCCCGCATCAGCGGCGGATGTACCGTACCGGCGATCTCGGCTTTCTCCGGGCGGACGGGCGGCTGGCTTTCCTGGGCCGCGACGACGGGCAGGTGA
>DATDAP010000568.1:0-19594 GCA_036525335.1 Microlunatus sp.
CGTGATCGAGCCGCACGTGCCGGAGTTCCTGCCGGTGGTGTACGCGACGATCGACGAGTACATCGAGCGCACCCGCCCCGATGGGCGCGTGTTGGTGAACGCCGGCGGCGGCAACGACCGGACGCCGCTTCGAAGCGGCCCCGACCGGACGCCGATTCGAAGCGGCCCCGACCGGACGCCGATCCGCACAGGCCCATGACGGTAGCCAGCGCCGCCTACGGTCCGTTCAAGGGCATGCGTGCTCCGCTCGGTCGGTATCGTATGGTTTGCTGGTTACTGCTTGTAATCACTCCCCTGGTGGGCGAGGATCAGGGATGAGGGAAGACGGCACGTTGACGTGCCCAGGTGACCGGGAGGGAACCGTGCAGGAGCAGGGAACGGCGCCGCTGCGTGATCGCCGAGTCCGTCAGATCCTGGACCGCGTCGGCGACAAGTGGTCCTTGCTCGTCATCGGGTTGTTGGGCGAGGGTGACCGACGTTTCAACGAGATTCGCCGCCGCGTCGACGGCATCAGTCAACGTATGCTTTCTGTCACCCTGCGAGGGTTGGAGCGCGACGGGTTGGTGGCTCGAACCGTCTATCCGACGGTGCCGCCCAAGGTGGAGTACTCCCTGACCGTCATGGGCCGGACGCTGCTCAGCACGGTGTGCGAGCTCGTGGAGTGGGCGGACCAGTACGCCGGCGACGTCGACACCGCCCGGACTCGCTACGACCGCGCGAAAACCGCTGACTCCGCAGCCCAGGACGTGGGTTCGCCGGCGAGCCTCGAAACGTGATCTACAACGTTCCTTCTGACAGATCGCCGCGCAGCCGGGCGGACTGCGCGGTGACGAGGCGGAGAGGATGGCCCGTGAGCCGCCGCTGGTCATCAGACCGGTGCTGAGGCGGGCAAGGAGAACAGATCGGCCATCAAGGTCGGGCGGATACGCCCGCAGCCTCGGATCGGACACGAGCTCCCCGATGCCCTGGTACATCGAGGCCGGCGCCGCCGTCAGCCCGTCGACGGGCTGGAGAATGTTGAGTCGTTCCTGCTGGCCGAGCCGGTTCAGCGGGAGCGAAATATCGCCTGGCCGGGGTTGAGAAGGTGCTGCGGATCGAAAAGGTGTTTTGCTTCGGCAAGTTCCGCCCACTGATCGCCGAACTGTCGCTCCCAGTCAGCACTGTCCATGGCAACGGAGTCGACGGGGTAATAGCAGCCGCCGTGGTCGACGGCCGCCTCGTAGAGGCGGCGGTTCTGGTCGAGTTGGCCCCGCACCCGCTCAGGGTTCGCGGGGACCGTTGTGCGCATGAGTCCGACGAGCACGACCGTCGGTCCCTCGGGTGCTCGGAAGAGCGGGGTCCGCAACGTTTCTCTTCGATAGGGATAGATCAGGACGGGGCCGGCCACGTCGGCGGGATCCACTGATCTCAGCAGAGCGACGAGGAAGGTGAGCGCCTGCGACCCGGGCAGGAGCAGGTCGAGCATGGGGTGCGGAAGCTGCCACATCCCCAGCTGCGTGAGCGTGTCCTCCACCGGGCCCAGACGGTCGATGTACTGAAGGTAGGGGAGGTCTGCGGAGAAGAGTCCGTTCGGCAGCCAGTCCGAGCGGGTTGGGGCGGTGGTGGCCAGGTCGACCGTCTCGTCGACCAGTCTGACCGTCTCCATGCAGAACACCCACGATCCAGTGCCGGAGGGAGGAACGAAGGCAGCTGCATCGGGTCCGACATGCGCGGTGATCGATTGAGGATCGTTGCCGAGGGCGAATCCTTGGATGCCATCGACGGTCCCTTCGTCCATCACCGCGTTCAGGCTGGTGAAGAACGTTTCCACATCGTCGTAAAGCGCCTTGTGATAGTGAGCGCGAGCCGGCGCGGCAGCCAGCTGCAGGCGCGCGCTGGTGATGATGCCGAACTGGCCGAGACCGCAACGCGCAGCGTCGAACAGCTTCCGGTGCTCGTACGGTGAGCAGCGCTTGACGTCACCGTCGGCGGTCACGACCTCGAGCTCGAGGACATGATCGGTCTGAGCGCCGAGCTGCCAGGTCCGAGACCCCACTCCGCCCGCGGACAAGGTGCCACCGACCGTCGTTCCGAGATAGTCGGTGAACACGGGGAACGTCCGGCCGATGCTCAGGGCCGCATGTGCCACATCGCGCCAGAGCGCCCCCGCCTGCACCAGGAGGGAGTCGGGCGTGAGGTCGGCGACCCGGTTCAGGCCACGCAGGTCGATGACCAGACCGTTGTCGACTTGCGACTGGCCGTGTGTGCTGTGGGCCGAACCACGTGCCGCCACCTGCAGGTTCCGCTGGCCCGCGAAGCGCATCGCAGCGACCACATCGTTGACGCTCTCCGCTCGGATCACGCCCTGGGGGATGCAGTGCCGGTAGCCGCCGTAGTCCTCAGCGACTGACCGGCAGACGTCCTCATCGAAGATGATCTTCGAAATGAGCTCTGGCGCCGGCGATCCTGCCGCGTTGCCTTGCGATGGTGTGGTCATTGAAGCTCCAGCAGATGGGTTCTGCTCTCCATCAGAGCACGCGCACACCGGCTGCGCCTCCGTACTGACTACTGAAATCGAAGCTGACGTCGCGACCCTGTTGCGGCCGCAGCGGCCTGGGTTCGCGGTGCGCTACCGGAGGCGGCTTTGTGCTCGCCACGCGAGGGGTCGGTGTTCCAAACCGGTTCGCAGCGGCGATCACCTGCCGTGCAGTCGCGTGCTTGGTCATGCCCGCGCTTGACTGGGGGCCTGCTGATCCACACCCAGCGCGTCGACGTGGCCCCGGACCCACTCCCGGTACGTCGTCGGCGGCCGGCCTAGCAGCTGCGCCGTCTCCTCGACCTCACGTGCGGAGGTGCCCATCCGCATCCAAGCCAGGGCGCGGAAGGAGTTGCGCCAGTCGTTCCGCTTCTTGCCGGCCGGGAGGCGCCGGATGAGTGCCGCCTCCCAGGTGCCGGTGTCATCACCGGTGTAGCGGACCGAACGACCCAGGACTTCTGCCCAGACAGCTGCCGATTCGGCCCCGGACAACGTCGCCGGTCCCGAGATGCCGTGTGAACCGGCCGGGAAACTCGGGTCGGTCAGGGCGATGGCAGCCACCTCGCCGATGTCAGTGGCGGCGACCCGGTTGACGCCACGCAGAGGTGTCGGGAAGCTGCCCGCCAGGATGTCGGGCAGGAACGTGAGGTCGTTGTCGTAGAAGTTGGACGGGACCAGCATCACCACGTCCGGGGATGTCGACTCCACCGTCGCGCCGATCGTCAGCTTCGGGCCGTAGGCGGGTAGCAGCAACCGGAACAGCAGCCGCGTCATTCGTCCGCGCAACGTCACCCCGGAGACGTGCACTCCGACGAAGACCAACCGGGCCCCGGCGCGTCGGCACTCGGCGACGACGTGCTCGGCGAGCGCCACCTCCTCCTCGGCGTGCGGGCTCACATAGAGCACCGTGCCGATACCGGCGAGGGCGTCACGCAGCGTGCCGGGTTCTCGGATGTCGGCGACCACCCACTCGACCAACGGGAGCGACAGGTCGGGTTCGGTGCGGGACCGCCGAACGAGGGCTCGAACGCGGGTCCCGCGAGAGATCAAGGCGTCCAGGGTGGCGCGGGCCACGGTGCCGTCGACGCCGATGACCAGGACGTGGTCGGTGGTGGATGGGGCAGCAGAAGGATTCGTCATGCCAGCAGCCTCAGCCACGGTGGTTGAGCGAGTCTTGGGTCGTGCTTGAGCCGCCCTGGCCATGCGGCCAGCACCTACGCTAACCGACATGGAGGTGGCGGTGCTCGGGGTGACCCGCATCCGGCGCGCCGGGAAGCCGATCGACCTCCCGGCCCGCAAGGTCCGTAGCGTGCTCGCCGCGCTGACCCTGGATCCCGGTGCCGTCTCGAGCGCCGACCGGCTGGTGGACCTGATCTGGGGCGAGTCGGCGCCCCGTGGCGCGCACGGCACCCTGCACAGCTACATCTCCGGTCTGCGGCGTGTGCTGGAGCCGGATCTCCCGGCCCGCGCCCAACCGCAGGTGCTGCTCACCAGCGACGTCGGATACCGGCTGACGCTTGGCCGGGACGCCGTCGACGCGACCGCGTTCACCGACCAGGTTCGACTGCTGCACCGTCAGATCGCGACGCTGGAGTCGCAATTCAGTGTCGGGTCGCAACCCGGTTGGCCCCACTGTGACCAGGCCCATGGCTGGCTGGAGGCGCTGGAGGCAGCTCTGCGGCGGTGGCGGGGCCACGCCTACGCCGACCTGGGTGACCATCCCGATGTGGTGGCCGCGCGAACCGGCCTGGACGAGCTGCGGACGACCGCTGAGGAGGATCGCGCGCTGGTCATGCTCGCCCTGGGCGATCCGGCCGGGGTGGTGGCGGACACCGAGCTGGCCACGGCACGGCATCCGTTCCGGGAACGCACGTGGGCGGTGCATGTGCTGGCGCTGGTGCGCTCGGAACGCCAGGCCGACGCGTTGGCCGCCATCCGACGACTTCGCGACCAGCTCGCCGACGAGCTGGGACTCGATCCTGGTTCGCTGATCCGCACCTTGGAGAACGCCGTTCTCCGGCAGGACCCGGCGATCCTGCAGACCCTGCCCTCCCGGCAGCCCCCAGAGCGCGCCAACCACGAGGTCGCGCCGGTGGCCGTCGAACCCCCGACAGCGATGCCCAGAGGGACCTTCGCGGTTCCGATCCTGGCGACGATCGGCCGGGAACGTGAGCGCACCGCCCTCGACGAGGTGCTGGACGCCGCCGTGGCCGGACGACCGTCGGTGGCCGTCATCGTCGGCGAGCCCGGCATGGGAAAGTCCCGGTTGACCGAGGACCTGAGTGCAGCGGCGCGGTCCCGCGGGATCTCAACGGCCACTGCGGCATGCTCCGCCGAGGACGGAGCTCCGCCGCTGTGGCCCTGGCAGGCGCTCCTGTCCTCCCTGGTCGACACTGATCGCGAACACGCGGACCAGCCGGCACTGGGCGGCGAAACGATGCCCGTCGACCTGGCCGGACTGCGCGCCCGACTGGCGGGCAACGATGATGGATCCAGCTACGCAGAGCGCGCCTTCGCAGTGTCCGAGCTACTCGCCGGCTCGGTGCGGGAACGCGCCGCCGGCCAACCGCTGCTGCTGATCGTCGACGACCTGCACTGGGCCGATGCGCCCAGCCTGCGGGCGCTGTCCCACCTGATCGCCACCGCGCGCGCCGGGGAGTGCCTGGCGGTGGTCGTCACCCGCCGGCCCTTACCGGAGCCCTCCGGTGCTCTGGCCGACCTGGAGATCACCATGGTGCGGCGTGGCGCCCGCCAGGTCCGGCTGACCGGACTTCCCGTCGACGACGCCGCCCGGCTCGTCGACAGTGTCGTGGGCACCGCCGCGGCGGCGGACCTGATCGCGACCTGGTGCGACGCCACCGGTGGCAACCCGTTCTTCCTGGTGGAGCTGGCCCGCCTCGCCGTTGACCGCGATGGTTGGAGTGGTGAGGTGCCGGCCGCGGTGCAGACGGTCGTCCGCCGACGGCTGGACCGCCTGCCGGCGGACACCCGTGAGCTGCTGGTGGCTGCGGCCGCCCTGGGCCAGCAGTTCTCTCTCCTGATGTTGGCCGCCGGGCTCGACCGGGAGCCAGAGCTGGCCGATGAGCGACTCGACCCGGCGCGCGAAGCGGGGATCATCCGGGACAGCGGGGGGATGCTGGCATTCGAGCATGCGCTCACCCGCGATGCCGTGCTCGCCTCGGTCGGATCGTCTCTGCAGGCCCGCCTTCACGCCCGGATGGCGTCCGCGTACGAGCGGCCCGATGCCCCCGTGGCTGCGGAGTCCCGGCCGTTCGAGCTCGCCCGGCACTGGCTGGCGGCTGGCCCGGTGCACGCCGGCAGGGCCTGGCCGGCGGCCGCCGAGGCGGCCCGGCTGGCGACAGCCGCATTCGCCCACGAAGAAGCCGTCGACCTCTACCGTGCGGCGCTGGCCGCCCAGCTGATCGACCCGCGCGCCGAGACAACCGAGCGCTTCGACCTGCTGCTGAAGCTGGCCGAGGTCGCCGCGTACGCCGGGACCTGGCAGCACGTGGTGGCCGCGGCCGCTGAGGCCGTCCGGATCGCAGCTGCCGCCCGTGACCCCAGCCGAGTCGCTCGTGCTGCGGTCGAGCTGACCCGGCACAGCATCTGGACCCCACAGGAATTCGGCGTGGTCGACGACGACCTCGTCGAGGATCTGCGCGAAGCACTTCGTCTGACCGGCGATGCGGTCTCGCACGAGCGCGTACGGCTGTCGCTGGCACTGGCCTGCCAGTTGTACTACGCCGATGACCGGCGCTCGGAGACGGCGGCGTTGGTGGACCACGGGCTCGCCGGCGCCCAGCGGTTGGACGACGCAGAGCTGACCCGTTGGGCGGCTCGCAGCGCATCGATCGCGCTGTGGCGTTCCGAACACGTCTTGCAGCGTCGCCGGCTGGTCGAACAGGAGCTGGCCGCGGCCCGGGAACTGGGTGACCTCGACGCCGAGGCCCTGGCCCTGACCACCGCCACCGGGATCGCCCTTGAGCTGGCAGACCGTCGCGGGTACCAGCAGAGCATGACGGAGGCGCTGCGGTTGGCTCGGCGACGTCGACTGGGCTACCTGCGGATCGCTCTCGGCTGCGTCGGGGTGTCGTTGGCTGCCCTCGATGACGCGGAAGGCCTTCCGGCGATGGCGTCCGAGCTTGTCGAGGTGTCTCGCCAGACGTCGGTGGTCAATCACGAGGTGTTCGTCAGCTCGCTCGGCTTCTTGACCCTGCTGTGGAACCCGGATGCCCCACGAGATCACCTGGACGCGATGGTGGCCGGCGTCCTTGCCGGTCCCGGTGCGGTCGCCGTCGACGCGGCCGCCCTTGGACTGGTTCGCCTCGGCCGGCTGGACGACGTCCGCGGTCTACTGACACAGGTGTCGCTCAGCCCGCTGAACGACAGCTGGAGCTCGACCTGGGACGCGGCCTGTCACGCAGAGATCTCCTACGCCCTCGGCGAGCCCGGTCTCGCCGAGCCGGTCGCGCCGATCCTTCGCCGGCTCTCCGGGCGGTTGGCGACAGCCGGCGTGTCGATCGTTGCCGGTCCGCTCGACGGCTACCTGGCCCTGGCTGAGGCGGCGTTGGGCAACCGGCCGGCGGCCACGGCGGCCGCGGACCGGGCGCTGGAACAGGCCAGGGCCTGGGACATGTCGGCATACGTCCGGTGGTTGTTGCGGCATCGAGCCGACGGGGCGTGGTGAGCGTTCAATCCGGCAGCAAGACGTCGCTGTAACGAAATGCCATCCTCTCTCGGCGCTCGAATCCACCGCGAAGCAGACGGTGCAGCAGCCGGAGGACGGGTCCCACCGAAGCCTGCATCCGGGCCGCCGCGTCGGACGGGAGTCGGTGCCACGCCCAGGGCAGCACCACCGGGACCATTCGCGGCGGGTAGGCATGCCGCTCGATCGATCGCTCCGAGGCGGCGAACTCCGCCGCTGTCATCACCCGTTGGACGAGTGGCAGTGTTTCACTCTCTTCGTGTGTGAGGTGCTGGTCGAGGGCTTCACGGAACGTGACGATCCGCACCTCCAAGGCGGCCCGGTGGGACTCGCAGGGATGTGCCTGCAGGTCGGCGAGACCCGCCGCACAAGCGGAGAGGGCCGGGTCGATGCCAGCGTGTTCGTCCTGCATCGCCGCCACCAGGCGGTGGTCGTCGGCGGTGCCGCGGACCTGCACGGCCGCCGACAGCGCCGGCCAGTAGTAGTCGTCCTCGGCGGCGTGGTGGTGGTGCAGGATGTCGGAGAACAACTGCCAGCGCTGCTGCAGGGCGGCCCAGGTTGCCGTGTCCCCTAGAGGCGTATTCGCGACTGCGGAGGCGAGGTTGGCCAGATCGCGCCGGAAGCCGTAGTGCATCACGTACATGCCGGTGTGGTCATGCTGGCCCTCGGCGGTGTGGGACTGCCCGGGCAGCGTGAGCTGGATTCTCGGGTGCTGGGTGGTGGTCATGTGAGCAGGCTCCACGCTCGCTCTTGAGCCGCGCTTGGGTTCGGCTCCACCGCCAACGCCGCAGTGAGCACACCAGAGTGGGGCAATCTGATGGCTCGTTGAGAAACCGACAGGCCTAGTCTCTCGATGCTGCGTATCCGCCTCGAGCCAGTGCTGGTGGCCCCCGAGCGGACAGGGCAACAATGACTGTGCCACCACAAACCGACGTGTCGGGCGGTTGGACCTCGTCGACAAGCGACATCTCTTGCACGCCTCTCCTGCGAGGCGCAGGAGGCACCCGCAGCGGTCTGTTCCAGCATCCCGCGTGGCGACCGCACAGGGTTGGGTCAGGCGGACCGTGCTCCGCGGCTGCTGCTGACCTTCAAGTAGACGAGCAGCACGATGATGGCGCCGATGATGGACCCGATGATGCCGGCCGGCTGCAGGAAGCCGCTGCTGGCGTCCCGGCCGAACAGCAAGTAGCCCAGGAATCCACCGACGAAGGAGCCGATGATGCCGAGCAGGATCGTCATCGGGATGGACAGATTCTGCTTGCCGGGAACGACGAGCCGGGCGACGGCGCCGGCGATCAGTCCGACGACGATGATGCTGATGATGAGTCCGAGCATGGGTAAGGCCTCCTGGGGCAGTCCGGTGGTGACCGGCGCTGGTCGGTGCGCCACGCTGGGGTAGCGCGTGGTGCTTACACAGTAAAATGTACCCCCACAGGTGGTGCTTGCACCCCAAAGGGCGATTAGTGTGGGAGGCATGTATGAACCGACCGACGACGCGGATCGTCGGATCAGAATCGCCCTGGTGAACGACTATGACGTCGTCGTAGTGGGCCTCGCCCGGATCCTGGATCGGTACTCCGATCGCTTGGTGATCGTGGAGATCGACACCAATGAGCCCGTCGCCGATCGGGCGGACATCGTGCTGTATGACACCTTCGCCCAGCCCGAATCCGACCGCTTCGAAATCGGCGAGCTGGTTGCCAACCCGCGGGTCGGCAAGGTCGCCGTGTACACCTGGAATCTGCACGCCGAGCTGATCGACCGAGCGCGGGCACAGGGCGCCGCCGGCTATCTGTCCAAAGCACTCCCGGCTCGCGACCTGGTGGCGGCGATCGAGGCGGTGCACGCGGGCGAGATGGTGTTCAACGACCCCGATGGGCGAGTACGGGCTGTGAATGGGTCCGACTGGCCCGGCCGATCGGAGGGCCTGACTGATCGGGAGTCGGAGGTGCTGGCCTTGATCACCCAGGGGATGAGCAACGCTGAGGTTGCCGACCTCACCTATCTCAGCCCGAACACGATCAAGACCTACATCCGCTCGGTGTACCGCAAGATTGGTGCCACCAGCCGGACGCAGGCGGTGCTGTGGGGCGTTGAGCACGGTCTGCGGCCGGACAAGCGCCGGATCAACCACTGGCGCGGCGGACCCTGATAAGGAGAGTCCGCTCCGGATGACCGGCGATTGATTGACCTGTCCGGACTGGCCAGCGTGCGGGACGAATGGCTCTGGCAATGGTCGACGACTCTGGGCGGTCGATGAGTGCTCGGGTGCGGCGTGCGGCGTAGAAGGCGTCAACCAGCGGTGGCAGAGGAGATCGTCACGCACCCGCCGAACCACCTCTGACGGAAATGATCGCCGTGACAATCGAGCTCGACAAGACCCAGCCAGGATCTAGATGGAATTTGCGCAAATGGTCTCGTTGAGCATGCAGTTGATCGGTCGGGCCTCGATTCGTCGAGTCGACTCGACCATCGTCGACAGACATCCCCCAAGCATCAAGCCGGTGCTCGGACACTTGTGCCTGAAGGCCGCCGCCAGCCGTCACCGCGAGCGCGTCGTCGAGGAGCTCTGGTCTTGCCGTCCGCAGTGGGCCGCAGGCGGCGTGCGCTGATCGGCGGTGGGACAATCGCGCGGCGGCGTGCAGGGTCCCACTGACGGGCGTAGTTTGCAGATGAAGCACATCACGCGCAATCTCCCTACTCGGCAGGAGCTGTCATGTTCCAAGTCATCGGAACCATCATCTTTGGCGCGGTCATCGGCCTGATCGCGCGCATTGTGATGCCGGGAAAGCAGCCGTATGGCATGATCGTCACGATCCTGCTCGGCGTGGTCGGCGCCATGATCGGCTACTGGCTGTGGGGGCTTGTCGGCGACGGCAACACCTTCGGGATCGACTGGATCCGGTGGGTGATCAGCGTGGCCGCGGCTGCGGTGTTGAGCTTCGGGTACACGGCGCTCACTCGGACGAGAAGCAGCGAATAGAACGCACTGCGTGCCGGTAGAACTGGGCACGGGCTGGGACGGTACCCAGAACTCGCGCGAGCTGGGTGCTCAGTCGAGGGCCCGTGAAGCTGCCGACGGTCGGTCAACCGCCGCGCGGTAGGCGGAGCCTGGTGAGACCCAGGAAGTCGCCGTCGATGTCGGTCCCGACGCCTGGTCCTGGTTTCAACGGGTGCCGTTCAGGATCTGGTCATCCGCGACGGTACTACGGGATGGCCGTGGTCCGTGATGTGGGTCAGGATCCGACGCTGATAGTTGATCATGTTCGGCGAAGCCGCAGCCGTCCCGTTTGGTCTGCTTGATGATCCGGTTGAACCCCTCGGTCCGGGCATTCGTGATGCCACTTTCGCGACCAAGATGGCGGGCCACCAGTGTTCGTTGGTCCCGGCAAGTTGGGTCGCCTCGAGTCGGTGGGTGTCGAGCACGGTCTCGTAGAAGTCGGCCAAGGCCCACCGGATCTTCGACGGCTCCGACTGTGCCAGAAGCATCCGCAGCCGCTCTTTGACCGCCCAGGGGGCCTGGATCTGTTTCGTCGGGTCGTTGCGCTGGTCGAAGCCAGTCCACAGGCGTTGCCACTGCTTCGCGGGCAAGTGCTCGGCACCGGTGAGCAGCATCCGCCGGTTCACCCACACCGGATCAGCGGTGGTGCCGCGTCAGCCCAGTGTTCGCGGGTGACGCGTTGACGGACCTCGGTGACCATGGTGTGCGCCAGGGCGACCAGGTGCCATTTGGCGACTGCGATCACCGCGTCCGGCAGGCTGGCGCGGATCCCGGCCGCATAGGTGCAGACGGATCGATCACCACCGTCTGGATCGCCGCCCGGAACTCGGGGGTCTGCTCGGCCAGCCAGTCCTTGACGCAGCCGCCGGTGCGGCCAGGGGCCAACCCGAGCGCGATCCCGGACCGTCGCCGAGCAGTCGACGAACGACGTCGACCACGGGTCGGACCGTTTCCGGGTGATGCCGTCCAGGATCCAGCGGACGGTCCGGAACCTGGTCTCATCAATTCCCATCTCCCGAGTCGGCGTCGGTGCGGGCAGCCAGCGGGCCGCAGCGGCGATCAGGGCCCGGTGCGCGGTCGGCCACGATACCCCGTACTCGGCGGCGCCGTCGGACACAGCCCGGTTCGAGGACGCGATCGCCGTCGCCACCCGGTCACGGAGCCGTTCGGCAACCCGGCCACGCGGCCGCACCGCCGCGCACGTCTGGGTGAACGACCGACGCGGGCACAGCGTCTCCCCGGCACGCCAACCGGCGTTTACGCCACCACAGCTCCACCCGCTGTCCCGAGGCGGACAGGTCCTTGCCGGCTGAGAGGACATTCGTTCACCGCTGTCGTCAGCACCCCGCACGACGGGCACGACCCCTTCGCGGGCAGTCCAGCTCGACCACCACCTCGATCACCACTGGTCGCTCCGTCGTGCGAGTCGTCGTCGTCGTGGTCGGCGCAGGCTGGGCCACCGCGGCCGAAAGAAACATCAGCGACAACCAGGGGAGCCGTGCCGTTGGGGGTCCCCGACCCGATCATCGTTGGACCCAGGCGGCCATTCGGGCGACACGTCCTGTAACGCGAGGGCAGGGCTTGTCGGCGTGACACGCAGACGGGCCCGGCTCGAGATCCCCATCCCGACCCAGGCCCGTGCACGTTTGTGTGACGGTGCACTCTCCAGCTGTCGTTCCCCCTACCGACGAACTGTTGGAGAGCGTCCCGACCTACCGGGATTTCGATCTCCCCGCGATCCTTCCGACAGGAGAACCATCACACATCAACCTCCGGGTGGGCTGACCCTTTCCTTCTGGTCACCTCAGGATTCGGCAAGCGTCGCGGCCCGGTCTGGTCGGGAACCCCGAAGACAAATCACCGCAGGGCACGGCCTGCGACCAGCTTGCGCATCCGGGCGGCAGCCGACGAGCGCTAGGACTGCACCCAGCAACAGCAGGTTGACCGCCCGTGTGTCCGGCGCGTACGGCAATTGGTCCGTGATGAGGGGGGTTGAGGTTCGTGACTGCACGGTCGGGATCTCTCTGCGTTTGTCCCGCTGTGGCTCTGCGTGGGCTGGGTCCCTCGACGGCGACGACAGCGGCGGTGGGTAGTCCGGCCTCGCTGGGTCCGGGTCCCGAATGGGGTTGTCAGGTCGGTGTCACGGCCTCGAAATGAACTCGTCCGGCCGGGCGGACGGGCGGATCAGCTGGTGCTGGTGCTGGAGCTGTCAGTCCAGGAGAGGAGCTCCAACACCTCGCCGATGGTGCGGCCCGTCGGCGGTGAGTCGGGTAGCGGCAGGTCCACTCGGACCTGGTACTGGTTGCGGCGGCCTTCCTTGGTCTTGATCACGTAGCCGGAGTCGACGAGATCGGTGATGATCCCGTGGGCCCGGCGGTCGGTGATCCCGAGCTGGGCGGCGACGTCGCGGAGCCGCGCACCGGGATCGTGGGCGATGCACAGCAGTGCCCGACCGTGGTTGCTGAGGAACCTCCAGCCTGCCATGACCCCGACGATAGCCGAACGTTACTAGAAAAATATTGCCAGTTTAGGGTGTCCGACGGTACGGTGAACTCACCGCGAACACCGTCATCACCCTCCTGATCATCGACGCCGCTGTGGTTGGCCTGATTGCTGTGTTGTCGGTGAGTCATCAAGCTGAACGAGCAGAGTGTGCCCGTCTGCTTCGGCCTCGTGGGCTGCTTTGCCCCAGAGGATCCAGGTGTTCATCCCAGAAGGCTCACCCAGGCCGTTCGGCGAGGACGCCGACCATTCGGCACACTCCCTCAAGCAATCCAGAAATCAGGTCATCGTCGTGTCACCCGCAGACCGACCGTCCCTCCGACCGCCACCGACGAGTCGGCGACTCTCCTCCGCTGAATGCCGTGCGTGGCTTGGGCAGCGCAGCCAGGGGCGGCTAGGTCACCTGACCGGTCGTGGACCTCGATCGACCGTCGTCGGCTACGCCGTCGCTGACGATCAGATCGTCTTCCGGTTGCCCGAGTACAACGAGATCTGTCAGTACGCACCGGGACGCCCGATCACGCTGAGCGTCAGCCGGGCGGCCGCCAGCACCCACGCCCGCACCGAGGTGGTCGTCACCGGTGTCGGCCTTGTGCCGGAGCACCAGGAGAACCTGGGGGAGGCTGTCGATCACCTCGAGGTGTGGCCGCCAAGCGTCTCCACGCACCTCATCTGTCTCGATCTCACCCAGGTCGAGGGAAACACCGTGGTCGACGACGAGCTGTCGGCACCCGATGCGGCGGAGCCACCCGCCGACGCCGTGGAACCCGGGTAGCCTTTGCCATCTCAGGTGGGGGAGCAGCGCCGAGGGTGGCGTCGCCGGAGCCTGGCACAGTCCACTGCGGGTGGTCGGCACAGTCAATCGGCTGGGGTCGTCGTAACGGAGTCCAGCAGCCGTGACGTCGCCGAGAGATCGCCCTCGAGATCGAGTTCGATGATCCGGGTGCGTGCCCTGCTGGTCAGGATCGACGCGCAGGAGCGGCAGGCGCGGGCCCCGAGCCCGACTTCGGTACTGCCCGGACCTGGCCGTCATGTCGATGGACACCGGCCTCACCGACGCGCAGGAGACGTGCGTCGAGGCCTGGCCTCAGAACGTCTCCTGGAGGTGTCCCGAACAATGCGGCAGCTCATGCTCATCCTCCAGCACTGGACCCGCACCCACCGCGATGACACCGACCTGGACGAGGCTCTGACCATTCTGGCGGCGCTGCCTGATGCCGGATCGCCGGCATCGGGAAGGTGGGGATCGAGGCGTGGCTGATCCTGTGACCGAGGCCGCCGTCAGCAACGCCAGCTGGTGCGAGGCCATTGCCGAACGTTTGATCTCGCAACGCAACCTGTTCGCGGGTTCCGCCGACCTGCTGACAGTGTGGTCAGACGCAGTGGCCGTGGCCGCTGAGACGTACCCGGGGCTTGCGCTCGTCGGGTACGAGATGGGCGCGCACCTCGAGACTGCTTTGCCGTCGGGTTCTCCAGCATCGGACCACTCCGGGTCTGGATAGTCTGAAGTACTGGAGCGACCAGGGATCTGGCACGGGGCACCAGTTGTCCTGCAGTCCGTTCAGATCCTCAGGTTTCGCCGACGGGATGGCAAGCGTGTGGTGGGGAACGGCGGACGTTTCGGCGTCCTCCTCCAGGCTGGTACGCGGGTGGCCGCAACGGGTTAGTTCTCGGACATCTCAGATTCTCGGACCTTCGGGGTGCAGGGCCGGCGTCACCCGGGACAAGTGTCGTCCTGCTTCCGCAGCTCGAGGTCGAGCGGCTGGGCGTCGAACCCGTTTCCGTCCATCGTGACGGCCCAGCACCCGCGGTACCAGACACCGTCGGGCGGCAGTTCGGCCGGCTGGTCTTCTGGAGCCTGCACGCGCGTGGTGCTGCAGCGCCCGGACGACTGGCAGTGGTACGCGAGCGTGACGTCGGCATGACCTCGGCGACCGTGCAGCTGGTGGTTGAGCTGTACGACCCCACCGTCGGCCTTGACGAGCATCTCGACGAACGCGTCGGCGCTCGACTGCTGCGTCCGGACGACGGTGACACCGGCGGGTTCGGCGCCGCCCATGCCGAACTGGTCGTTCACGAACGAGACGATGCCGGCCACCACGCCCGCGATGGCGAGCAGCGCCGTCGCGATGGCACCCAATTGGATGATCAGCCGCTGACCAGGAGTCTTGCCTTCCAGGAAGTGCTTCCAGGCCGACTCGCGTCGGGGCTGCGCCGTGCTCATCCGGCAACTATCCCAGTCTTCTCCACGAAGTCAGAGGGGCCGCTGGGTCGTCTCCCTCAGTGATCACGTCGAGTACTCCGCGTTCTCAACCTCGATCCGTGGACTGCCCGGGTAATGCTGACTCGGGCCGAAGTTGATCATGGTGTGGTTGGGTGCGGACATCCCCGGGCCGCTGGTCTGGCCCAGCGATTCCACGTTGGGGATGACCCGTTCTGACGGATACGCGTCAGGCGGCCAGGGTAGCCGACAGGTCGGCACCGAAACTGTCACCAACACCTGCGATGATCAAGAAATAGACGCCGCCTGATGTTCACGGGCCGCCACCGAAGTTCCATGGAACTCGAGACAACCTCGCGCAGCATGCTTTCCCAGGCCGTCGCGGCGTCGTCGGCCGTGGCTGCCGGACCTGTCGCCCTCATCGCCAGCGCCGCCACCCCGTCGTGCGAATCGGCAAGATCGCCCCGACTTGCCAGGCCGTCTCCTGGGCCAGTGCGGCGGACGTGGAGGTAGGCGGCACGCGGTGGATACGGCGAGGCCCGCTCCCACCAGCAGCGGCTGAGCCAGCGGCGAGCCGAGCGGCTTGATCGGGTTCGCGGCACCGGTTGGTCGTGGAGGTTCATCGGGTGCCGGGTCGGACCAGACCATGCTCGTAGGCGTAGACGACGGCTTGGACGCGGTCGCGTAGTCGGAGCTTGTCCAGCATTCGTGCCACGTGGGTTTTGACGGTGGCCTCGCTGACTACCAGGGTCGCGGCGATCTCGGCGTTGGACAGGCCCCGAGCGACCAGGTGCAGCACCTCGAGCTCCCGGTCGGTGAGCAGGTTCACTTCGGGTGGCCCTGGTCCGGTCGCCGGGTTGCGGGCGAACTCCTCGATCACGCGGCGGGTGACGGCGGGGTCAAGCAGGGCCGCGCCGGCAGCCACCACACGGATCGCCTGCACCAGGTCCTCGGGGGGTGCGTTCTTGAGCAGGAAGCCGCTGGCGCCGGCACGAAGGGCGTCGTAGACGTGGGAGTCGACGTCGAAGGTGGTCAGCACCACCACCCTGGTGGGCGCGAGCCCGTCCTCCAATAGCTGCCGGGTGGCGGCGATGCCGTCGAGGCGGGGCATCCGCACGTCCATCAAGGTGACGTCGGGCCGGAGCCGCCGCGCCGCGGCGACCGCCTGAACACCGTCGGCGGCCTCGCCGGCCACGGTGATGTCGGGCTCGGCGGACAGGATGAGCCGGAACCCGGCACGGACCATGGCCTGGTCATCGGCGAGCAGAACCGAGATCACGGCGCAGCCCCGGCGGGTGGCTGATTGACGGCGACGGGGATCGGCAGCACCGCGGTCACGGCGAAGCCACCGCCCGGCCGTGGGCCGAGGTCGAGCGTGCCGCCATACATGTGGGTCCGCTCCCGCATGCCGGTGTGTCCGTGGCCGTCCGGCTCCGGCGGATCGGCCCCGTGGCCGTCGTCGACGACCTCCAGCCGGACCGCGGAGTCGTCCATCTCGACCAGGCAGTCCAGGCGGCTCGCCGAGGCGTGCCGCAGCACGTTGGTCACCGCCTCTTGCACGATCCGGTAGGCGGCCAGGTCGAGACCCGGCGGCAGCCGTTCGAGGTCACCGACCACCCGCACAGTGGCCTGCACACCGGCCAGCCGGACCGGCTCGAACAGCTCGCCGAGCCGGGCGAGCCCGGGCGGCGGCTCCGGTTGCACGCTGTCGATCGGCGAACGGAGCACCCCGAGCAGCCGGTGCATCTCGGCCAAAGACTCGCGTCCGGTGCGTTCGACCGCCTCCAGTGCGGCACGCTCTGGAATCTGGTCTGGCCGCAGCAGCCGCCGCACCCCGCCGGCGTGCAGCGTCATCACGCTGATGCTGTGTGCGGTCAGGTCGTGCAGCTCGCGGGCGATCCGCAGCCGCTCGTCGGTGACCGCTGCGGCGGCACGCCAGTGCGCCTCCTGTTCGACGCGCCGCGCGTGCTCGTTCGACAGCCGTGCTCGCAGAGCGCCGGTGGCGATGGTCCGCCCGGCCAGCCAGGCACCTCCGATGATCAACCAGGCGTAGGCGATGTCGGCGACGACTAGGCCCTTCTCGACCACGATGCTCAACGCCACCAGCACCAGGGCGATCGCCAGGGCCAGGAACGGGCGGCGGCTGTGATAGCCGGCCGAGACGATCACGCCGAGCAGCGTCACCAGCCAGCCGAAGGATGCCGACGGATCCACGCCGAGCGCACCCGGTACGACAGCCATTGCCGTCACGCACACGGTGACGGTGGTCAACGGCGCGATCCGATGCCACGCCGCCGTGATCGTCCCGATGCTGTACGCAACCGCGAGCACGGCACGCGAGGCTCCAGGGTCGGGGCCCAGCCAGAGCTCCAACTGCGTGGCCACGGTCAAGATCACGGCCGCGACCAGGTCCATCGGCCGCGGCGCCCATCCAGGCATGCCGCCAGCCTAGGGCCGCACACCGGCCGGCGCCTCACCCGTTCGAGCGACAAGGACCCTCCGCGACGTCATCCCTGCGATGGACACACAACCGCCCGTCCTGCCGATGCGCACCCCCACACCAAGCCGCGACGGTGGCTGAAGGAGCGGCACGGCGCCGACCCACCGACACATCGGAGGATGACATGAACACCACCAGCCGCACATCATCGATCGCCCACCGGATCCGTCGCTACGCGGCCGCGGGGTCGCTGCTCGCCTTCCCGGCCCTCCTCGTCGTCGAGGCGGTGCTTGACCCCGCGCCTGGAGGCACCGGGGAGGTGATGTTCACTGCCGCCTCCGACCATGCCGGCGCCCTGCTCGCGTCCGCCGTCCTGCTCATGCTCTCCGGGATCTTGATGGTGCCTGCCGTCGGCGGCCTCCTCCATCGGGCGCGGAACCGCGGCGCCGGCCTGGCCAACCTGGCGGCCGTCCTCGGTGTGCTGGGCGGCTTTGGGCACTTCGCGATCGGCATGTTCTACCTCGTCGCGCTGGCCCTCCCCGGCGGAGACCAGAACGCCATGATCGCCTACATCGAGCGACTCAACGCCACACCGGCCCTCGGCGCCATCGCGTTCCCGTTGATCCTCTGCTTTGGATTGGGCGTGGTCGCCATGGCCTGGGCGGCCTGGCGGACCGGGCTGATCGGCTGGTGGGGACCGATCGGCGTCACCGCCGTCGTTGTCCTGCACGAAGTGATGCCGACCAGCATTCCGTCGATCGACATCGCCGCCCTCGGTGTCCTCACCGTGGTCTTCGGCTACCTGGGTGTCCGGATCGCCACACTGAGCGACACCGAATGGGGCCCCGTTCCCCAAGCGCGTGCCGCATTCGCACCCGCCACCGTCTGACCCCGAATTGGCGATCCCGGTGAGGGTGATAGCGGACCAGCCGAAACCCAGCACCCCGGGAACAGTCACCCCTGGCTTCACGACCCGCTTCGGTCATAGAAGACTGGACGGCTGCGAGTGATGGGGTGTTGTCAGAGTTGGCGCTTCGAGGGGTGGTGGCCACTCGCGCGCGAAGGGGCGTTGTATGTCACCACGTCCTTGCCCCGATCCGCGGACGGCTGGCTGGTCGTCAGGGTCGTGCGGTAGCACGCCGGCAAGCCGGTCGCGGCTGCGGCGGTCGGCGTCGGTGTTGGAGTCTGCGTTGAGTGCTCTGGTGGGAGGGGGTTTCCGTGGTCGAGTCCGGACAGCCGCGACAGCGTCAGCGACCGAGGGGGGCGGCGCGGTTGTGGTTGGCCAGTCCCGGCTATCGCTCGTTGTGGAGTGCACGCACGTGCTCCTACCTGGGTGACGCCCTGCTGTTGGTGATCTTGCTGCTGCATCTGGCTGACACAACGGGACAGGCGCTGAGCGTCGCGCTGCTTCTGCTGGTCGGCGACTTCGCACCGGCTCTGCTGGGCCCTCTCACGGGGACGGTCAGCGACCGCTTCGGACCCAAGCGGGTGATGGTCGTCTGCGACATCACGCAAGGCGCCGCGGTGGTGTTGATGGTGCTCGTCACGGAGGCGTTGCTGCCGCTGCTGATCTTGGTGGGTGTGCGGGCGGTCGCCGGTCAGGTGTTCCTGCCGGCCAGCCGGTCCGCGGTGCCGATGCTGGTCGCCGACAATGACCTGGGCCGCGCCAACGCCGGCTTGGGACTGGGGGTCAATCTGGCCGAGATCTTCGGCCCGATACTCGCCGCGGCACTATTGTCGGCTGTGGATGTGCGCGCTGGCTTGTGGGTGGCGGCCGCTGTCTTCGGCCTGTCGGCACTGTTGGTGAGCACGCTGCCAGGGTTGCCGCCCGTTGCTGACGCCAAGGAGGAGACGGTCGGGTTGTTGGCCGCGACCCGGTCGGGGCTGGCGTTCGTCTGGTCAACATCGCTGGTCAAGATCATCGTGGCCGGGTTCGTCGGCACTGTCGTCTTCAACGGCATCGATGACGTGGCGTTGGTCTTCTTGGCCGTCGACGTCCTCGGCGGGTCCACCGCCCAGGCCGGACTGCTCTATGCGGCCGTCGGTATCGGCCTGGTGGCCGGGTTCTTGGCGCTGTCGAATGCCCGCGTCCGGGTGCCGATGGTGCCGCTGCTGGTGATCGGCCTGGCCGTGAGCAGCGCCGGCAACCTGCTCACCGGCTTGGCTGGGGCGGTGGCGGTCGCCTTCACCTGGCAAGCGGTGCGGGGGAT
>DATDAP010000569.1:0-23713 GCA_036525335.1 Microlunatus sp.
CCAGCTCGGCTTCGTGAACACCTTCATCCCGCTGGTGCTGCCGAAGTTCCTCGCCACCGACGCCTTCTTCATCTTCTTGATGATCCAGTTCATCCGCGGCATCCCCCGCGAGCTCGACCAGGCCGCCTGGCTCGACGGCACAGGACCATTCCGGACCTTCTGGTACGTGGTGTTCCCGCTCATGCGCCCGGCCCTGGTCACCACCACCATCTTCACCTTCATCTGGACCTGGAACGACTTCTTCAGCCCCCTCATCTACCTCACCAAGAGCCAGGTCTTCACCGTCCCCGTCGCACTCAGCTCCATGGTGGACTCCGAAACCAGCAGCGGCGTCGGCATGCTCCTCGCCATGTCGGTGCTGTCACTCATACCGATCATGCTGTTCTTCACCTTCGCCCAGAAGTACCTGATCCGCGGCATCGCCACCACTGGCCTGAAATGATCACACCCTGCTCACCGGACTCGGCTCGCCCGCGCCAGCCGAGCTCACCCACCCCGGTGGAAGTGTCGTGACGATCCTTGCCATCGGCTCCTTCGGCCAGTCTCGGTTCGATGAGCTCGTCGAGGCGGCCGGCGACCACACGGTCACGACGATCACCGACGTGGCTGACATCAACGGGTCCGACAACACGGTCGAGGCGCTTATCGGCGTCACGGGCACCGTCGATCCCGTCCTCGACCGGCTACCTCAGCTGCGCTGGATCCACAGCGGCGCCGCCGGTGTCGACGCCACTCTGACCCCACGACTGCGGGCCAGCCCGATCGAGCTGACCAGCGCCACCGGCAACGGCGCCATCCCTCTCGCCGAGCATGCCGCCATGCTCATGCTGATGCTCGATCGGGACGCCCCCCGGTGGGCCCGCGCCCAGACCGAGCACCGGTGGGACCGCTTCACCCACGACGAGCTGTACGGCAAGACGCTCGGTGTCATCGGCCTCGGCCACAGCGGCACCCATCTCGCCGGCATCGCCCACGCACTCGGGATGACGGTGCTCGCCCTCAGTCGGCGTTCCCGGCCGCACCCGCGCCCCCATGTCGCCGCCACCTACGCGCCACCTGAGCTGCACAGCTTTCTGAGCCGCTGCGACGTGGTCGTCATCACCGCACCACACACACCAGAGACCGCCGGCCTGATCGACGCCGCAGCCCTGGCCAGCATGCGGCCGGGCGCGCACCTCATCTGCATCTCCCGGGGCGGCATCATCGATGACGACGCCCTGCTCCACGCCCTCGACGAGGGTCACATCGGCGGAGCCGGTCTCGACGCCCACACCGTCGAGCCGCTGCCCGCCGAGAGCCCCTTCTGGAGCCATCCGCGGGTCATCGTCACCCCCCACAACGGCGCCACCACCGCCCAGACTGCTGAGCGGGGCAGGAAGATCGTGCTCGACAACCTCCGCCGCTTCGTCGCCGCCCGGCCGCTGGTCAACCTCGTGGACAAGGAGTCGGGCTACTGAGGCTCGACGACGCCGCGCGGCCTTCGGTCGATGAAGCGCGCGAGGGCGTCGGCGAGATCAGCGGAGTTCTGGACCTGGAGGAGGTGAGTGGCGTGGGGCAACACGTACGACTCGATGTCGGTGACCTGCGCCAGCAGGAGCTCGTGAGCCTCGCGGGAGATCGCTGACACTTCGTCGCTGCGCTCACCGAGAACGCTCAGCACCGGCATCCTGAGCTCGGTCAGCAGGCTCGGGTCGAAGGCCCACTGCCCGACCGAGGGTGCCTCGACGGTGAACAGCGTGTCGGCGTCGTCGGCTGCCTGGCGGCGGGCACCGGTGGGCAGGATCCGGTCGACCAGCGTCGGATAGTCCGGCCCGCAGACTCCGGCGAGGAAGGTGTCGATGGCGGTCGCCTTGTCGCCGGCGAGATAGGCGGCGAACGCCGGTTGGATGACGCTGGAAGCCGGGTCAGCGGAGCCGGGGACAGGAAGAGATGGCTCCAGCAGCGACAGGGTGGCCACCAGGTGTGGCGACTGGCGCGCGAGCTCGAGGGCGATGACGCCGCCTGAGGAGTGGCCGACCACGTGCGCGGAGCTGCGACCGAGGTGGTGCAGCAGTCCTCGGCAGTGGCCGGCCTGATCGCTGATCGTGGTGCCGTTCGGGGCGCGGCTCGACCGGCCGTACCCGACGCGGTGGTACGAGATCACCTGCGAGCGCTCGCGCAGCCGAGACTCGTACAGCGGGGCGAAGAAGTCCGCCAACCCGGCGGCGTGGATCAAGATCACGGGCGCTCCCTCGCCGGCCACCCGATAGGCGAGTTCGACGCCGTCGGCGACCGTGGCCCGAAGCTCAGCCATGGTGGCCGACAATCCCACCGGGGGCCGGCACCAGAGGGTTCGCGGAGGCCCGCAAGGGGAGCGTGGCCGCCAGGGCGAGCGTGGCCAACAGGCAGAGGTAGAGCAGGGTCGCCCACAGCCCGCGCGCGGTGTCGAGAGCGAAGCCGGATCCGCCGACATCGTCGGCGACGACCACCCACAGGGTCATCCCGGCGAGGAACAGCGAGCCGCAGAGCACCCTGGCCCACGTCCGCTGTCCTGCCAGGGCGTACGCACCAGCCATCCCCAGCAGGGGTACGCCGATGGCCCCACCGCCGATCCCGCCGTCGAACATCGTCGTCGGGTGCAGCAGCCCGGGCAGCAGGACACCGGCGAACAACAGGGGCGCGCAGGTCAGCGCGGGCCACGGACGCCCCGCCGAGCACCGCCACGCGGCGTCGCCGAGCAGGGCGCCCACGATCGCGCCCACCAACAGGATCCAGATCATCGTGTTCACCCAGGTGACCTGGGAATCGGGTCCGACCAGAGCGGCCATGAAGCTCCGCAGCCCGCCCGCCCAGGCCAGACCGCACAGCCCCCCGATGCCGACGTGACCCAAGCGGGCGAGGGCCGGAACGTGCCGGTGGGGCAGCGCGGCCCGCCAGGCAGAGCACCAGCATGAGTGCCAGCCCGAAGACGCACACCCAGGCTCCTCGGGCGGTGGTGAGCGGAGCGGCCATCGTGCCCATGAAGGTCACCGCGGCCAGTCCACTCGCCGCGACGAGCCCGCACAGCGCCGTCGGCAGCGAGAGGCGCCGGTGCGTGAGGGCGTAGCCCGCGGTCAGGGCGGTGACGACGATCATGAGGGAGCCGCCGCCGTACCCGCGGCGCAGAAAGAGCAGCAGCATCCTCGGGTCCAGCAGCACCGCGGCCAACAGCACCGGAGCACACACCAGGATCCGGCGCGGCGTGCGCCCCCGAGCGTGGGCGTCGACCGCGCGACCGAGCAGCGCTCCGACCACCGCGCCGGGGACCAGGACGAAGCCGAGGGTGAGCCAGGTGAAGGTGGAACTCGCGCCGGCCAGCTGCACCATCCACCCGCGCAAGGCTGCGCTCCAGGTCAGACCGATCGCCGCCCCGATCAGCACGACCGTCGCGGGTCGGCGTCGGGCAGCCGCCGTCATGAGCGTCGCCGCGGCCGGTTGGTCAGTGTCCACTGTCATGCCGGATCATCCGGTTGCTCCGCCAGCAGCGACACACCGAACGCCAGGACGGTGACCGCGTAGAGCGTGACTCCGAGAGCGAGCAGCGACGTGAACTGCAGCGGTACCAGGCACACCATGGCCGCCCCGACGGCGAGGGGAGTGAACCGACGCCAGGACGTCCATCGCCTCGCTTGGAGGACGGCGACACCGGCGCACACGAATCCGAGCGCCGTGAGCAGACTGCCGACCGCGAACAACATCACGGCCACCCCCGCCGAGGGCTCGTCCATCCGGGCATCACGCAGGATCGCACTCAGCACCTGGGCGGCGACGAACACCGCCCCTCCGAGGATCAGCAGACCCGAACCGAGGCGCCCCAGCCGACTCCGCCCGGTCGCCCCGCTGCGGGCGAACGCGACGAGGCTGATGACGAACAACGCCTGGGCCAGCCCCCAGCACAGGGACATGGCGACGGCCATCGACCCCGCGTACGGGAAGTTCAAGGAGTCCAAAGGAACCGGCGACAGCTGCCGGTAGGCAACGGTCACGACACCGGCCTGGAGCTGCACGCCGGCGAACAGGACGGCGCAGACACCGGGGACGAGCACCCGGAGCGACCGCGGACTCGGCGCGGAGCGTGGTCCGGGACGAGCGGTGGTGAGATCGGTGGTCATCGGGTTCCTTTCGTCCGGGCAGGCTCCCACGCTAGGAAACCCGCCGACCTGAGCGCATCCGCGGCAGCACCGTGTTCGACTGCCGTGCTGACACTGATGCCCGGGGGCCCTTACCGGGGGATGATGAACGGGTGCGACTCACCCGCTCCGGGTATGCGGCCCTGACCTGTCTGGCGCTGACCGTGGTCGCCGAGATCGCCACCGTGGTGCTGTCCTGGGGACGGGCTCCGTGGCTCGACACGTCACTCTTCGCGCTCTACAACGTCACCCTGAGCGCCGTCGGCGCCCTGATCGTCCTGCAGCTGCCGCGCCATCCGGTCGGCTGGATCCTGTGTCTCGGTGGTCTGCAGGGCGCACTGATGGCGGACGTCGCGCTCGCCTGGGCCACCCGGGCGGTCGACGAGAGCTGGCCCGGCGCCCACCTGGTGCTGTGGATCGGACTCGTGAGCTGGTGCTTCGGCGCACTGATGTGGGTGCTTGTCCTGCTGTACACCCCGACCGGAAGCCTGCTGGGACGCGGTTGGCGGATCGTGCTGGTCACCGGCCTGGTCGGCACCGGTCTCTACGCCCTGGGCTGGTGGGTCAGCCCGGCGTCGGTCGACGTGGTCACGGGCGCATCGAACCGCTACGCCATCGACCGGCTTCCCGGCGAGCAGGCGGCTCTGGCCGGCGGACTGCTGTTGTCGGTCGCCGCCCTCGGTGCTCTGGTCTCGCTGGTGGCGCGGTTCCACGCCGGCGGTGCCGTCGTCCGCCAGCAGCTCAAGTGGGTCGCCCTCGCCGGCGTGTGCCTGGTCGTGCTGCTGCCCCTGGCCATCGTCTGGTGGGACTCCTCCCCGATCGTCCGGATCATCTCGCCGATCGTCCTCGTGGGCTGCGCCTTGGCGTTCGGGGCGTCCGTCCTGCGCTACCGGCTCTTCGACGTCGACCGCATCATCGGGCGCTCCGTCGCCTACGCGAGTGTCACCGTCATCGCCGTGGCGGTGTACGCCGCCAGCTCCGTGCTGCTCGGGACGCTCGCCGGACGGTCGTGGTCGTCGCCGTGGGTGGTTGCTGTCTCGACGCTGGTGGCGGCGGCCGTCTTCCGCCCGGTCCTGAGGCGGGTCCGGCAGATCGTGGATCGGTTGTTCGACCGCGACGCCCTCGGCGCCCGGCTGAGACTCGACGCCTTCCTCGAGGGTCTTCGCTCCGGGACCGAGCAACCCGACCGCCTCCAGCAGGTGCTGTCCGAGGTCCTCCGGGATCCCCGCTTGCGTTTGCTCCTCTACCTCCCCGCGTACGGCGGCTTCGTCGACGTCCGGGGACGCTCGGCCGACCTCGATCCCGCCTTGGGGGTGGTTCGGCTCGAGCGCCAAGGCGTGCCGGAGGCTGTCGTTCAGTTCACCGACGACGGGGAGGACGCCCGTGCCACGCGGGTACGTCAGCTGGTGGAGCACGCGCGGCTGGCGGTGCAGGTGGCCCGCCTGGGTGTGGAGCTGACCCGTCGGCTGGACGAGCTCGATCTGTCCCGGTCGCGTATCGCCGCGTCGGCCGACGACGAGCGCCGCCGCATCCAGCGCGACCTGCACGACGGTGCCCAGCAGCGGCTGGTGACTGTCGGGATCGCTCTGCGACGGCTGGAGAGCAGGCTGCGGGTCGCCGGACGGGCACCGGACGCCGACCTGATCGACGGCGCGGTCGACGATCTCGCCACCACCATCCAGGAGCTCCGGAACCTGACGGACGCGCTCCCCCCGCCGCAGCTGGACGGCGGCATCGGTCCGGCCCTGCGCGAGCTCGCGTCCCGCTCCCCGATCCCGGTCGTCGTCGACGCCGGGTCGGAGCGGGTGGGCCGTACGGTCGAGACCGCGGCGTACTTCGTCGCCTGCGAGGGGCTGACCAACGTCATCAAGCACGCCGCCGCCTCGGGCGCCACGATCCGCGCGATGCGACACCACGGCTCGCTGTTCGTGTCGGTGTCCGACGACGGTGTGGGCGGCGCGACCGTGCGACCCGGATCCGGGTTGGCCGGCCTCACCGATCGTGTCGCCGCCGTCGGCGGGAGTCTCCGGATCGACTCCGACCCCCACGGCACACGGCTGACTGCGGAGCTGCCGTGCGACTGATGCTGGTCGAGGATCAGGCGCTCCTCCGCGAAGGACTGATCGGTGTCTTCCGGGACGCCGGACACGAGGTCGTCTGGTCGGCCGGCTCCTGCGTCGGCCTCGACGAGGCCTTCGTGAGCCTGACCCCCGATGTCGTCATCCTCGACGTCCGGCTGCCGCCCACGTTCACCGACGAAGGCGCCCGGGCGGCCGCCGCGCTCAAGGCACTCCGCCCCGACATCGGAGTGGTGCTGTTGTCACAGCACATCGAGACTGCGCACAGCACGAGTCTGGTCGGGTTGGGCGGCTTCGGGTATCTGCTCAAGGACCGGGTCCTCGATGTCCCTGACTTCCTGGCCTCGGTCGCTCGGGTGGCCGAGGGCGGGTCCGCCCTCGATCCGCAGGTGGTGGCTGCCCTGCTTCATCGAGGAGCGGGCACCGGCGCCGTCGCCAGGCTCACCGAGCGCGAGCACCTCGTACTCGCGTGGATGGCGCAAGGACTGACCAACGCCGGCATCGCCAAGCGACTGTGGCTCAGTGAGCGCACCGTCGAGGCCCACATCCGACGTGTCCTCGCCAAGCTCGGCATCGCCGAAACCGAAGACCACAACCGCCGCGTGCTAGCGGTGCTGGTGCACCTCGGTGTGCCGGTGGAGGAACCTGCCGCACCGCCTGGACGAGGCGATACCTCGCTCGAGGCTCAGGTGGGCAGGGATCCGTTCAGGTAGCGCTGGACGGTCGGCCCGATCAGCGCGACCACGTCGTCGGCAGGAAGGCCCGCGATCGGCTCGATCTGCCACACGTAGCGGGTCAAAGAGTCCGACGACCTGGGTGCAGACCAGGCCGGCGCGGACGTGTCGCTGCTCGTCGTCGAGGGACTCGGCCACCGCGGCGACCATGCTCTCCTGGAACAGGCGTCGGAGTCGGTCCATGGCCGTCGGCATGTGCGCGGCGATCAGCACGATCGAGCGGAGCGCCGGGGTGTTCGAACTGCGCGGCACGCTCCAAGGCTTCGAACGACTACCGGCGAAAAGAAGCTCCTCGTCCTCGCCGGCACCGACAGTGCCGAACGGTACTTCGACACGGACTTTTTCGACGAGCACACCATTCCCTGGTACGACCACTGGTTGAAGGGTGCCGACAACGGCGTCGAGCAGCTCCCCGCGGTGCGCCTCGACGTCCGGAACAGCCGCCGCGAAGGACTGCGCGAGGAAGCCGGCTGGCCACTCGTGCGGGCCGTCGCGACGCCGTTCTACCTCGACCCCACACCCGCGGGCGCGGTGCACCCCCTCAACGACGGCACCCTCTTCCGACTCGCCCACCAAGCCGACGAGCGGCACCGAGTACAGCTACCCACGCCCCGAATGGACGTCGTCGGCGCGTTCCTGTCCGCCTGATGGCCGAAGTCGGCAGCTGTTGCCGCTGTGCGTACCGAGCCGGTGTCCGCGAGGAGGTGTCGGCCGACCGATCTCGGTAGCCAGTACGGAGGTGTACCGGAGGCTTGTCTGCTTCGCTGGTGACATGCGAGTGATGCTTGTTTGTGCGGGCGGGCTTGGGCACCTGTTCCCGTTGATTCCCCTGGCTCGGGCGGCCGTGGCGGCTGGTGACGAGGTGGTGTTCGCGACCACCGGCGACGGGGTCGGGCGGGTTGAGGGCTTCGGCTTCGCCGCTGTTCAGGTCCCAGATGGCGATCCGGCACAGCTTGCCGCAGCCTGGTCGCAGCTGCCTGAGCGAGACGTCAACACCTTCGTCGTCGCGGAGATCTTCCTGCGGATCCAGGGCGCGGCGGCGCTGCCAGCTCAGTTGTCCCTGATCGACAGCTTCCGGCCCGACCTGGTGATCTCCTCAGAGCTCCCTGCTCTGGTGGCGGCTGAGGCCAGTGGGGTGGCAAGCGCGTACGTCGGCATCACGGCCCTCGACTTGGACGATCTCGACCTGACTCGCGTCGCCGCCGCCCTCGATGACCTGCGTATCGCGGCCGGCCTGCCAATTCTGGGACGGCTGCCGTTCCCGGACCGGGCCATGTACCTGAGTCCGCTGCCGCCGGTGCTGTGGGCTGACCAGGCACACCTGCCGGAGGGCTGGCTCTGGTATCGACACGAGGATGCCGAGGGTCCGGTCGACCTCGTGCCCGGGCGCCGAGCCGATCAGCGCGCCCGGGTCTATGCCACCATCGGCTCGGTTGCTGGCGGCAACGAGTTCGGTCGGTCGGTCGCCCAGTCCATGATCAAGGCTTTGGGTCGACTCGACGCGGAGGTTGTGTTCACGGGAACCGTTGGCGAGCTCAGCGAGGCTGACCGTGTACCGGCGAATGTGACCGTGGCCAAGTACCTGTCGCAATCCGAGGCGATGAATTGTGATGTTGCCGTGGTGCATGGTGGCTCCGGGACCACCGTGGCTGCGCTAGCCCGAGGGCTAGCGATGGTCGTCGTCCCCATGTTCGCCGATCAGATGCACAACGCTGACCGACTCGTCGAAGCCGGTATCGGTCGACGGGTCGACCCTGAGCGAATCCCACAGCAGCTGACCTCCGCGGTCGAGGCTGTGCTGACCGATCCCCGGTACCGCACCAATGCCGAGCGGGTGGCCGGGACTATTGCCGCACGCCCGACACCCGCGGAGGCACTAGAGATACTGCGTGAGCGCACGGGTGCAGCCAGAGAGCCGGGCAAGCGTCAGGCCTAGGTAAGCGACACCACCGAAACGCGCCCTCGACGTCGATGATCTCGTAGCTACCGGTGCTGCCTCCCGGCCCATCAGCCGGCTGACCCATCGCGACGGCATCGTGAGTCTCTGAAGACGTTCGCGTTGATCATGGTCGGTTGAGTGCTCCGGTTGCTCTGCCCGCCTGGACACGTGGCGGCCGTTGCAAGTGAGAGGAACTCAGGCTCACGTCGAGAGGGCTCATGAGTCTTCGCTCAGTCGCTCACCGCTCACTTCTACCCAGGGGAGACCGTGCAGTTCGCCGCGTTGACTGCCGTTCCACAAGCAGTGCGGCGACGAAGAAGGACCCGAAGGCGAGCGTTCCCGCCGGGAAGGGGTGTCCGCCGAGCAAGGAGAGCGCAGCCAGCCCGAGGACGATCCAAACTCGATGTGGAGTGCGTTGCCGGTATGCGGTGAGGGCCAGTGCCCCCACAGCGATCACCCATCCAGCTGTTCCGAGGATGCTCAAGGCGAAGGGGGCTCCCAGGCCGGGCCAGTCCTGGACCACGGCCAAGACGCCGTCCTGTTGGGTGGCCGACAGATTGCGCGCTTTCCACATAGCGAGTCCGGTGCCGATCCCGGCGAGTGTGTCGTACGCGCTGAAGAAGACGAGAAAGAGACCGAGACCGACTCGCGTGGCCCAGGTGTTCGTGGGTCCGAATGTGTCGGCCAGCAGGAGCACGGACAGCCCGACGAGGCCGATGAGCACCAGCTGGATGGCGTGGAAGATGGCGAACCAGGTTGCGACCTCGAGCATGGCCTGGACGGTGGGTTCCGGTTGAGGATGCACCGTCTCGAGGCCCGCCAGCAGGAGGGGCGGCAGGAGCAGCAGCACCAGACGCAGGGACTTGGCCATCCGCACCGTCGGCTCGCCCGACTCCTGGGCGACACTCGAGTCGGCCACCATGTTGAGCAGTGTGCTCGGCGGGCGCCAGTCCGGTGAGGTGCCTAGCCGCATGTTGTGGTGGGGTAAGCCGCACACGCACTGACCGACGGAGCGGATACGGGTCGTGTCAGCGCGCCGGCCCGGTGGCTTCGAGAAAGGCGAGCACGGCCATGATCCGGCGATTCAGTTCCCCTTCCTCGACGAGGCCCAGCTTCTGGAAGATCGAACCGATGTGCTTCTCGACCGCACGGTCACTCATGTAGAGCGTCTTGGCGATGGTGTGGTTGTTCCGCCCGGTTGCCATCTGCTGGAGCACCTCGCGTTCCCGGTCGGACAGGCCGAGCAGCGCCGACGGTTGTTCACTGGACTTGCGGGCGAGGAGGGATTCGATGACCTTGGGGTCGAGGGCGGATCCGCCACGGGCCACCTCCTGCAGGGCCCGTACGAGCTCGTCGCGCTCCGCCACCCGCTCCTTCAGGAGATAACCGAGGCCGCCCACGCCGTTTTCCAGCAGCTCGAACGCGTAGTCGTCGTCGACGAACTGGGAGAGCACGACGACACCGATATCGGGGTAGTCCGCGCGGATCCGCTTCGCAGCATCGATGCCTTCGTCGGTATAGGTCGGCGGCATCCGAATGTCGGTCAGAACCGCATCGGGCCGATACTCGGCCACCGCCTCGAGCAGCGCGTCGGCGTCCCCGACCGCTGCGACCAGCTCGACCTCGTCGCCCTGGCTGAGCAGCGCGGACACAGCCACCCTCACGAGGTAGCTGTCGTCGGCGATGACCACGCGCAAGGTCATCTTCCAGACTGTAAACCCGCGGTGACCACCGGGGGCGGTCCACATCAGGTGTGAGGCCAGCACCCTGTTCTGAGGCGCCTACCGGCTCGATGCTGGCTGAGGAGGTGAGCGTCGGTGCATCCGGTCCGGGTTCTGGTCGTCGATGACCCGCAAGGCGTTTCGGCGCGTGATGAGCGCCGTCATGGAAGAGACCGAAGGGTTTGCCTTGGTGGGCTGCGAGGGGTCGGGCGAGGAATCGATCGTGACTGCGAGGGGCTGCGCCCGGACCTGGTAGTGATGGACGTGAACCTCCCGGGAATTGATGGGATGGAGGCGACTCGCCGGTTACGCGCAGATTCGGCAGTCCCCGACGTGGTGCTGTTGTCCACCTACGACGAGGACGACTGGGGTGGGCAGGCGCAGGAATGCGGCGCCGTGGCTTACGTCGCCAAGTCCGCGTTCGGACCCGACCAGCTGCGAGCGGTCTGGGCCATGACCGCCGCCTGAGGGAAGCAGACCCGAAGCTTCGCCGGTGCCTTCAGTTGCTCGACCGTTCCGCCCCAGGCGAGTACGCGGTCAATCACGCCCTGCCCTCCGTCGCTCAGGGTGTCAACGAGGTCGACGGCGGTGACGGTCAGCACGAGACGCGAGTCCTCACGATCCAGCGCGACCAGCGCTGAGCCGCCCAGCTCGCGCACCGTCTCGACGGCGCAGAAGTACGCGACCGCCTCGAGGTTTGGGGGAAATCCTCCGACCTGCGCCGGCGCGGAGACGAAAAGGGAGACGCGGCCGCCCGAACGCGCGGCATACAGGCGAAGCGCGGCAGCCAGACCCTTGCGGGCCAGCAACGGCGGAAAGACGCCCCGGGCGATGTCGCGCAGCGCCGCGAGTGCCTGGCTGGTCGTTTCCGATGCCGAGTCGAGCACGCGACTCGCCGCGGCCGGGTCGATCGCACTCGATGCCCGAGTCAGCTCGACTCGGAGCCGAGCCAGATGGGGCAGCACCTCCGCGGTGATTGCTCGGGTGAGTCGCTGGCGCTGGGACGCCTGAGCGTCCAGCAGCCGAAGCCGGGAGGCTTCGAGCTCCTCGGTCTGGGCGCCGGCCTGATCCACCTGAACTCGAAGTTCTGCCGCGAGCTGGGCGGTGCGCATCCCCAGCCCGGCCTGGGTGGCGATGTCGGCCAGCAGTGTCCGGTCATAGCCGGAGACCTGCCGTCCTATCGGCATACCCACGGTGATGTCGCCGAGTCGCTCGCCACCGTCCCACACCGGCTGCGAATACTGGCTGCCGGCCGAGGGGGTGGGCTGCAGTGACGTCGGCCAGTGTGCGACGACGTCGTCGCTGCCGGCCACGGCCAGCCGGACGGTGGCCTGCGCAGCACCGAGACTGCGCCCCGAGACCTCCGCGATCCCCGGCAGGACCTGCTCCAGCGAAACTGCCTGGGCCAGGCGGCGACACAGGTCAGCCAACGCCTGGTACGGGGCGGCTCGGCGTCCGTAGACGGCCCGGTCACCCAGCCGTTGCACCCAACGCCGCAGCGGTTGGAACGCCAGCGCCACCAGGGCGGTCGCGATCACCGATGCCCAATACTGGTCGGAGCCTCGACTGCCGACGATCCCACCGAGCACGACGACCGCGGTGACGTACCCGAGGGTCACGAAAATGACCACGGCGGCACCGACCACGGCACGGTTGATGACCAGATCGATGTCATACAGCCGGTAGCGCAGCATCGCCACGCCCGCGGCCACGGGCACACTGAGGTAGGCGAGGAAGAGCGGTATCACGGCCCACACCCGGCCGGTACCGCTGCCGAGCCCGGCGAGATTCGCCAACGCGAAACCTGCCACCAGGGCGAAAGCTGCAGCGGTGAGCCAGCGCAGCTGCTGGCGCTGCTCCCCGCGCGCGCGGCGAAGTCGCTGCACCAGCGCCACCAGGCTGAGCAACAGCAGCAGGACACTGACCAGGGCCGAAAGCGATCCCAGTGTCGACACCAGCGGACTCAACTGATCGGCCCGGGTGATCGATTCAACGGGCACCACGATGACGGTGCTCAACAGAAGAGCGACCTGTGGCACCGGTAGGGCCCACAGCACGATGCGCCAACGGCGCGACGGCAGAGACCCGTCCGGGAACAGCAGGAAGACCGCGGCGAGCACCGCCAGCGCCCAGCTGGCACCCAGTGCCGATGCCACCACCGTAGCCAGCTGGCCAGCCAGCAGGGGGCCGAGCGCGCCGTCTTGCAGCACCCGGGTGGCGTACGCCTGGCTCACCAAGCCGATTCCCGTGCCGAGCTGACCCGCCAGGAACAGCCAACCGATCGGATTGCGCGGCTGCCGTGCGGCGACCACCGCGCCGACCAGAGCGCCGAGCACGCATCCCAGTGTGATGAGAGGGAATGAGTTGAGCCCCTCCTCAGCGTCGACCAGCTCGAACGACCCTGTCAGGATCAGGACGCCCTGCGCGGCGGCGAGTGCCGCGGTCGCGGTGAACAGTGACCAGGCCACGTGTCTCGCGGTGGACGCCCTCACGGCGAGCGCACCCTCACGGCCAGCGGAACCTCGGCGTGCACGGTGGTCCCCAAGCGGGGCTCCGAGCGAATAGACACGACACCGCCCACCTGCGCGATCCGTTCGGTCATGTGGGTGAGGCCACCATCGCTCGCGCCCGGCATGTCGAAGCCTCGTCCGTCATCGCGAACACACGCGGTGACGCACTGCTCGTCGCCCCGTAACTCGATCAGCACCGCATGGGCGGCGGCGTGCTTGGCGACGTTCTGCAACGCCTCGAGGCAACAGAAGTAGAGCGCCAGCTCCACCTCATCCGGATAGCGTCTCAACCCGCTGCTCACGAGCTTGACCGGAACCGGACTCGTGTCGGCGGCCGCGCGCAGGGCTGCTGTCAGCCCGGCCTGTGCGAGGAGCCGCGGCCGCCCGCTGGCGACTTCCAGCAGGTCGGCGGCTGCTTGCTCGACGGACCGGTCCAGACTCGCTAGCAGCTCCCCTGCCTGGCGCGGGCTGTTTGACAGCATGCTCTGCACCAGCCGGATGTTCACCGCCAGCGCGACCAGCTGCTGCTGCGCGCCGTCGTGGATATCGCGCTCGAGGAGCTGGCGCTCAACATCCTCCGTAGCAACGATCTGGCGCCTGGATTCACGCAGCAGGTCAGCCCGGGCCGAGACGTCAAGCAATTGGTCGTGCAGATCGGCCGTCAGGCTCAGATTGCGCAGCACCAGACCGGCCTGCGCCGTCAGGCTGTCCAGCAACTCCTCCTCTACCGGCGTCAGCGGCTCAGCCTCACGCTCCTCGACGACGAGCACGCCCAAGAGCTCGCCATGGTGCCGGACGAAACGGACGTGCCGGCCCGGCACCGGTGCCGGATCGTCGGAGAGCTCGGGCGCGGCGGTTGGCGTACCGCTCTCGGGGTGGACAGCGGCCAGCCTGATCCGGTCACCGGCCAGCAGCCACACCTGGACCCGGCGGGCGCCCATCCCCGCGGCGAGAACCTTCGCCATCCATGCCGGCGTGTCCTGCGCCGAGGACCCACCGTCCGGTGCGAAGTGGGCGAGCACGTCGTACGGCAGCGGATGCGGACGACCCGACAAGCGGTTCGCCCACGTCAGCAGTCTCTGTCGGACCGGCTCGAAGCCCACCGCGACGATCGCCGTGGCCATCACCGACAGCAGGATGCTGGGTGCGTCCGAGCGGCCCAGGACCCGGCCGGCGCCGACCACGATCGCGAGGTAGACCGCGCCGACGTACGCGATCAAGCCGGCCAGGACGAGGACACGCTCGGGCAGGCGTCCGCGGACGAACGACCGCCTCCGTCCGCGCGGCGGCCAGGCGCTCATCTCAACAGTCTGCTCGCGGTTGCGCCGTCAGGACAGGCGCTAACCCCTCCTCGGGTGCGGCTGACCCCACACCTGCTCGCCAGAAGGCGTGGCTGCGCTCTCAGGCGGTGCGGCCACCCCGATCGGGCGCAACTGTGCCGACCGCTGTATTGGGAGTCAGCCCACCGAGGCCGACTCCCCGTACGACGGTTCTCAGATCGCGTCCTCGCCCGATCGGATTGCCCCGCGGCAGACGTTCCGCAGCAAGGCCGGGATCAAGAAGCGCGTCCTGCGCTTTTACGAGAAACGGTCCCCACCATTGATATGTGGCTGAGCGGCTGCTGATCCTTCGAAGCGGATCCAGACCGTCGACGATCAGTCGCCCCTCGTCTGCTACCAGGGACAGGTAGTTGACCCCATCCCCAGGTGGGGCTGGCCGCTGGAGACTCGCGGTTGCCCTCCCCCCACGGTGCGGCCATCCCGATTGGCCCCGACCGTGCCGACCGTTGTGATGGGAGCCAGCCGTCCGCAAGGACGATCAACCCATGGGGAGCCGAGGAGCGCAGTCACGGACGGCCCGGACCCCCACTCCTTGAACGGAGCACGCCATGGCGAGCGCCACCACACGGCGGACACCTGCCGACACCGGACCCGACCCCTCGACCTTCCTGCGCCGTCACCCGGTGGCGACCTTCTTCGCATTGACCTACGGGTCGGCCTGGGCGCTGTGGCTGCCCCTGGTCATCTTCGGCGACCGTATCCCCGGGTCGCTGGGATTCGTCCTGGTCGTGCTGGGATCCCTCATGCCGTCCACCATGGCGGTCATTTTGGTTGCGCGGCTCCATGGCCGTGCCGAGGTGTTGCGGCTGCTGCACCGGCTCTTGATGGGGTGGGTCGGCATCTTCTGGTACGCCGCGATCCTCGCGCTGACAGCGCTCATGGTGTTCGCCGTCTGGGTGAGCACCCTCTTCGGCGCCCCGGCTCCGGTTGTGGTCACCACCATCCCGGGGGCTCTCGTGACACTCCTGTTCTCGATCTTCCCGGGCAGCGCGGTCGGAGAAGAGCTCGGGTGGCGCGGCTTCGCACTGCCACGGCTCCAGGGACGACGCAGCGCCCTGGCCGCCAGCATCATCGTGGGCTTCGTCTGGGGTGCCTACCACTTCCCGCTGTTCCTCCTCGGAACCCCGTTCCGGCCGCTCGCCCTCTTCCTGCCGTTCGCGGTCAGTTGCGCAATCATGTCGATCTTCTACACCTGGATGTACAACGGCACCGGCGGCAGCCTGCTCATCGCCGTACTCCTCCATGCCATCACGAACCTGGCGCTGACGGTCGTGTACGTGCCCCTCGAGGAGCAGGTCCTGCTTGCCTTCGGGACGTTCATCGCCCTGCTCGCCCTCGCAGCGGTCGTCCTGATCGCACGAACCGGAGCCGCGACGCTGTCACGCACTCACCCAAAGCAGACCGCGGCGCTCTGACTCTGCACAGCAAGGTCATTGATCCCACCGTGTAAGGGTGGGGACTCTTTCGGCTTCTGGTCATGGGGGGGTCGGCTGGGCACCGGCAAGCCTGCGTCTGCGATGGCAGACCTCGAAGCGTGCGAGTAGGACGCTCGGTCAGGGCGTCGAGGGTGATGTAGGTGCCGGGTTTGGTCACCAGCTGTTGGAGCGACTCGCCCCTCTCGCGGGGCCGCCGCCCCTCCGATCGGTGGCCGGCGCCTGGTGTCCGATGAGCGGATCCGGCGATCGCCTGGGGGCTGCGCCAGTTCGGGGAGCTCGAGTTGGCGCCGGCGGCCGCGGGGTGTTTGGACAGAAGCGTGTACCCATCGTGGATGGTTCACCTGTGTGCTTGCTGTGATGCCAGATGATCACTGGGGCTGGTCAGGTGAGGTCGGCCGGGGTGACGATCTGTCCTGTGGCCAATGACTGTTCGGCGGCGATGGCGACTTGGAGGGCGGCGGCGAAGGCCCGGACTTCGGGTCACTCGCGGGTTGGCTCAAAGGCTCCCACCGCAGGCTCGACCCCGCCCTCAGCACACCGCTACGTCCCGTCCAGGACGAGACCCAGCCCGAACCCGTCCCCGCCGGCGACGTCGTCCGGTACGACATCGAGGTCTGGCCCACGTCGTACGTCTTCCGCAGAGGGAACATGATCCGGGTCGAGATCGCCAACGGCGACTCCGTGGTCGCTGACGGGCTCTTCCACCACTACTACGGGCACCGCGCGTGAACCGACACGATCCGACAAGACGCGCAGTACCCGTCGCACCTGCTGATGCCCGTGATCCCGCGGAACAAGTGACCGGGTCGACTCGGACAGTCGGCCCGCCTCCGCGGACTCGCCCACCAGGCCACGGTGCTGAGAGCGGAGCCACCGTCCTCGCCGACCCTCTGCCGCGTCATCTGCTTTCGATGTAGGTCTTCAGCCTCTGCAGGTGATCTCCGTCTTCCTTCTTCATGATCGTGGCCACGAGGGGCAACATCATCTTCCGCAGGCCACTGGCCTGGAGCTCACAGATCCAGGTGAGGCGCGTCCCGTCGCCCTCGGGCACCAGGCGGTAGTGGTAGACGACCAGGATGCCTTCGGCTTCGGTGCTGATACCGACGTGCGTGTCCGGCTCGTAGGCCGTGACGAGAAGATCCGCGCTGGCTTCCTTCCCGCTCACCAAGCGGGTCTCCCGGAACGTCGTGCCGACCGCGATCGGTCCCTCGGTGAGCTTCTGGCTCTCTTTGATGTTGTCGAGAAAACCTGCCGCCTCGGTCGGGTCGGAGATGACTGCGAAGACCTCCCGGGGCGGCCTCGCGATGTGTTCACTGAACTCGAAGCCGTTCATCGGCTTGCTCCTTCCGGTGTCGTCTGGTCGGTTCGAGGGGCACGTAGGCGTCCGTGTAGAGCCGCTCAGTCCGGCCATCAGGCGTTCGCGCGCAGTGATAGATCTCGAAAGGGGCTGCGGCGCCCAGGCCGTAGTCACCTGAGGGCAGCCACTTCACGCCGATGTAGGTGAACGTCTTGGCGATCTCTTCGAGCCCACCGCGATGTCGACGTGCCACGCACAAGCCCGGCGGTAGACACCGGTAGCTGACGGGGTGGCTCGCCTTCATCGGCGCGCTCACCGGCAAGCAGGCGTCGAACCGGATCCTGCGGTCAGCTGTCACGTACGGATCGTCGTGGGTGATGCCGACGAGAAGCTCGGGGGAGTACTCGACGCCGTGTGCCTCCGCGTACGCGAACAGCTCCTCCCACAGAGCGAGAAAGGGCTTCCCACCGGCGACCAGATCTTCGTAGCCGTTGTGGCGAACGAACAGCAGATGCCGCAGCGGCGTCTGCTCGACAGTGACCGGATCTTTGCGGAGATCGAACCGCAAGGTGAGGGGCGTCTCCTCGGTGAAACCCGCGAAGGCGCGACTTCCCATCGCGTCTTCCACACATTCTCGATACTCCTTGAGCACAGCGCGGAACTCAGACGGGCTGATGCCGAACTGGCGGACGAACGCGCGAGTGAACGTCTCGTGCGTCGCGAAACCCGACTCGAGCGCGATCTGGAGCACGTTGTCGGGGCTCACCTTGAGGCGATACACGGCACGTTCGAGCCGCGTCCTGCGCAGGTACTCCTTGGGAGCCTCGCCAGTGACGCTGTGGAAGACACGATGGAAGTGGTGCGGAGAGAAGCCGGCGATCGCCGCCAGTCCGGGCAGGCTGAGGGGCTCATCGAGATGGTCCTCGCAGTGCAGCAGGACGGATAGCACGGCCTGCTGATACTTTCTGCTCGTCTCTGCGCGGACGGGGCTGAACACCCTTCGAATCTACAAGCGGGCCCGCGCGCGCTCTCGACTTTTCTTGCGATCAAGCGGCGCCGACAGAAGCAGCAGGCTGAGCTCCAGCGCGACGCTTGGCCCTGGCCGGCAGCAGAAATCTACCGATGATGACCACCGGATTCACCGCTACGTCATCGACCCGTGCGCCAGGTCTGGAGGACGGCGTCGCGGAGCTCGCCGGCCCACGATTCGACGTTGCACAGCGCGATGAGGTGGGCGTCGTCGTCGGGGAAGCGCTGCACGTGGCAGGCGACGCCCGGGTCTCCGCCGCCGTGTCCGAACCAGCCGTCGGGATGGTAGATGAACCCGTAGGCGTGGCGGTAGCCGTCGCCGAGTCGCTCTCTCGGCTCGAGCATGTTCGCGGTGACGTCACCCATCAGAGTGCTGTCGGCGATGCGGTGGAGGAAGCGGTCGAGGTCGGCCACCGTACTGAACGCTCCGCCGTCGGCTCCGCCGATCACCGGCACTGAGTAGATGTTGGAGCGCCGGACACCCATGGGGGAGTCGGGATCGAGGTAGCCGACGGCCGTGTCGGGGTGGGGTTCGTCCAGTCGGAAGAACCCGCTGGCGCTCATGCCGGCGCGGTCGAAGACGCGGTCTTGGAGCAGGTCGACGTAGGTCCGGCCGGTGACGTGCTCGAGGACGATCCCGAGTAGGACGTAACCCGCATTGCAGTACTGCCAGGCTTGACCCGGCGGCCGGTAGGGCGGCAGCTCGGCGAAGAGTGGGAGGAAGTCCATCGGTCGCAGCATCCGGTAGTTGGGCCGGTCCTGCCACAGGGAAGAGTAATCGGCCAGGTAGGACGGAACCGATTCGTCTTCCTCGGCGTAGTCGGCGATACCGGAGGTGTGCAGCAGGAGATCGGCGACAGTGACATCGGGGTGCAGGGTGGTGGGTCGCGCCTCGGGTGGCAGCAGGTCGATCACCCGAGAGTCGAGGCCCAGCCGTCCTGCTGACACCTGGTCGGCGACCGCGACTGCGGTGAACATCTTGGTCACTGATGCAAGGCCGAAGCGTGTCTCGGGGCCGATCGGGACCCCAGCCGCGCGGTCCGCGAGCCCGTAGCAACCTTCGAAGACGACCTGCCCTGCCTGGGTGAGGAGCACTGCTCCAGACACGTCGTCGCTCGCCGCCTGGGCTCTCAGGTGTTCGTCGAGGTCGGGCCAGGTCTCCATATCGTGAGAGTCGCAGTTCTGCTACCGAGCAGCAACCCAGTATCGAAGCACGACTGCTCAGATCCTGCCGAAGGCCGCTCAGCGGGTTGCCTTGTTGCTGACCTTGTCCCCGAACCCATGATTCCTCTCGGTGGCGACGAAGGCGGAACCGGCCCTCGTCGCCTGGTCGGGACCCGGTGACAGGATGTGGTGATGACCGCTTCGTTTCCGCGAATCATCCAGGTGGTGTTGGACACCACCGATTGCCGAGGCCTTGCCGAGTTCTACCGCGAGTTGTTCGGGCTGGAGTACCGCGCCGGCGACGAGCCGCCGCCGGCCGGTCAGCGAGACGGCAAGGGGTGGCTGACGCTGCGCAATGCCGCGGGCTGGCAGCTGGCGTTCCAGCAGACCGACGGGGTCCGGCCGTCGACGTGGCCCGCAGGCGATGTACCGCAGATGTTCCACCTCGACACCGCGGTGGCGACCAGAGAGGAGCTCGAGCATCAGCGGGAGCGAGCTCTCAGGCTCGGTGCGACGCAGTTGCTGGACCGCACTGATGACGATGATGAGCCGCTGTACGTGTTCGCTGACCCTGCCGGTCATCCGCTCTGCATCTTCGTGGGAAGCTGAGCGAGGACCGGCTGCACAGCGGAGGAACTGCCGCGTCGATGCCCGGTCCCACACGAGATGTTCGCGATCGGTCTCCAGGCACCTGTCCGGCTCTGGGCATCATCGACGAGCTCGCCGAGCGAGCAGCAGACCGGTCGTTGCTGTCGCGGCGCCGAGAAGCATCACGAGGACGCCTCTGATGATGTTGTCAGATTGGCCCGTCACCGTGTAGTACGTCACAACTCCTGCCCCGAAGAACAGCCAGACCAAGCCGATGCCGATGACTGCTTGGCGGATCTTCGCCGACCAGTCTGGGTCGGCAGGTCCATCACTTCGAGTCACAGATGACCGTAACGGAAGACCTACGGATTGCGCGACTCAGCCAGCTGCGCGCCGATACGGTGGAGCGGCTGTTGGTTCGATACACGCCAGTGCTCTCGTAGCTTCACGCCCAGTGTCACTGTCCTCGGCGACCGAGTCGGCTTTGACCGCATCCCGCTGGCCGATCGGCTGGGCGGGGCCCTGGGTGGTGTCGCCTTCGGTTTGCTGCTCGGCAATTGATCTCAGCGCCCAGGAGTCAGGGGTGGCACGACGGCGACGAGGCCGAGCATGATCACCAGAAGACGATGGCGCCACCCGTCAGACCGAGGGCCAGCAGTCGCTTCTTGATCGGATCGCGCTTCCCAACAGCCCCGGGCGGGGATCTCCGGGTCTGGGCACCTTCAACGCTGGTTTTGGACTCTTCCGCCTGTGCCTGCACCTTGTCTTCGGCGGCCTGCCCGTCGTCCTTGACGTTCTCGACGGCGTCGGTGGCGGTGACTCTGACCGCTTCGGCTGCCTCCTGCGCCGGCTCTCTCAGATTCTCGGCGGTCTCCTGGGCCGTATCGGTCGACTTCTGCTTCAGCGGCTCGAGATTCGTCTGAAGATCCGCGACAGCATCCGCTTACAGCGTGAACCCGTGCGGCTTACAGCGTAAGTCCCGAGGCTTACGCCTAAGTCTTTGGCAACATACGTTGTGAACGCAGGTCCTGAGGACAACTCAAGCGCCGAGGCTGCTGTGGGATCGGGATGCGACCTGGATCTCGTCAGCGCAACCACTGGCGCCGGGTAACAGCTCCACAGGGACCGACCCGATGTGAGCACCCGGCCAGGAGATCTCTTCAGGGTGCAGTGCCGACGCGCTGGGCATCGGCGGCTCACCGTAGCTCCGCGCGACGCCCAGGAGTCGGGATGCTGCGAATCCGGTGCAGCCAGGCTGGCCCGTTTGGTCGCTATTGGGAGACCCTGTGTTCCAAGCGGTCCAGCAGCGTCTCGAGCGCCGTCTCGAACTCGGCGTCGCTGCGATCCTCACTCAACAATGAGCGCATCCGCTTGATGCTGGGACAGTCCGTGAGATCTGTGTCGCCGTCCTCATTCGGGACCGTCGCATCGCCCTCGTCCAGCGGCTCCTCGACGGGTGACGTCTCGGCGCCGCGGACGGCGGATTCGAGCAGCAGCTGTCCGAGCAGGAAACTGCTGAAGGATCGATAGGTGTCGACCACCTGATCATCGGTGAAACCATGTCCCGACAGAGCGCTCAAGAAGCCCTCCACGACCTCAAGACTCCGCAGAGGCGGCCGCAGCCACGGCGCGGCGGGATGCCGGGTGGCCACCAGAGGAAAGGCGTTCGGATGGTCGATCGCGATCCGGCGTACCTCGTGGGCCAGAGTTTGCAGATATCCCTGCCAGGTCTGGGTCAGCTCGTCGTCGAGCTGACTGGCCAGCCGTCCCATCAGCAGACTGACCACAGCTTCGAGGAGGTCCTCGCGACCATTCACGTAGCGGTACAGGGACATGGCCTCCACACCGAGGTCTTCACCCAGCCCCCGCATCGTCAGGCCCTGGGCACCGTGGACATCAATGGATCTCAGTGCAGCATCGACAATGCCTTCACGATCAAGCTTCCGATGCAGCCCTTTGCCGCTGGCGGCGGCACGGTCAGCCATCAGCGCACACCGCAGGAGCGATGGCCGTGCGCCCGGAGGAGTGGCAGCACTCCTTTCGCCTCTGCGGGATCACCAAGAAGCGATTCCGCACGACGAGCGGGAGTGGTAGGCACGCCTTGATGGTACTGACGCTGCGCCTCGGGCAGCGATGGGGCTGAACCAGAGCCCGTCACACCCGTCACGTGCTGATCGGAGTGCTCAGTTGCCCATCTGGTTGTCTCCGTGGGCGAGCTGGTCGGTCAGGGCTGCCTGAGTGACGGGGTTGATGCTGCCGGTCTGCAGCAGATGGGCCGAGGCCTGGAGGTGGTCGACGGCTTTGGTGGTGTCCTGATGCCAGGAGCCGCTGACCGCACCGTTGTCGTAGCGATCGCGGCCACCAGACGGCGGGAGATCGAGGGACACCCGCGAGACCTCGGAGACTCGGCGGTCCGCGGCTGGACGATGATCACGACGGCATCGGACCGCTGAACATCGCGACGGGCGAACCCCTACGCTGAGAGCGCTTCGCCAGAGAGGCCGACAGGAGGACAGACACATGCCGGCATCGGGACGTGACCAGCGACTTGTGGCGGGGATCGCGGCGAGTCGTCGCTGGTACGAGATGACCTTCGCCCTGCACGGCAAGGCATTCGCTCAGCGGGACGACATCTGGGTGTCCCTCGTCGAGCCACCACCTTTCCACTCATCAGCCATGACGCTCCGTCCGTCACTCGATCCCGGAGTCGTCGCTGCCGTGGCGGCGCGCCCGCACGACCACTCGGTCTCGGACACGTTCGCCGATGTGGCCCTGGATCAGCACGGCTACCAGGTGTTCTTCGAGGCGACATGGGTGCACGCGTCCAAGCGCGGTGGACGGATCACGCGACCGCCCGGTTGGACCGTGGTCGACTCGGTCGCGGCGCTGGACGCCTGGAGCATCGCACACGACTACGTCGGGGTACTGCCCGCCGGAGTCCTCGCCCTTCCCGAGGTCGACATCCTGGCGAGATACGACGACGGGCAGATGAGCGCCGGGGCGGTCGTCCACGCCACCGATTCCACTGTCGGGCTGTCGAACGTCTGGGCGCTGACCGACGATGAGCTGGACTGGGCCGAGGTCCTTGCCGCCACGTGGTCACTGCACCCCGATGCTGATCTTGTGGGATATGAGCGTGGCCGTGATCTCACCAGTGCGCTCGGGGCCGGATTCACTGGTGTGGGGACTCACCGCGTGTGGGCCAGTTCCGCAACCGAGCGCTGATCCCGTACGGCCACCCAGGCCTTTCCTCGCCGGCTGGCCCGAGGTGAACCGCAGGTGGAGATCGCGCGCTCCGGCAGCACTCACGTCCGGGTTGTGAGCCACCACACCCGCCGCAGCGCCGTCGACTGCGCGGCCCGTCCGGGATCGATGATGCCCGTCAGATGACCTGTTCAGGTGTTGTCGATCTCCTCGCAGCTGCTGATGATGTCCTCGGTCGGGTGGAAACGGCAGAGGTCGTTCTCGGTTCCGCCGTCGAGCTGATCCTGGGCGCCGTCGGCGACGGGGCCGTGGATGCCGTTGGCGTACAGCTTGTCGCCGCCACCGCGGCCGAGCAGCCGGTCGGCGCCGCCGTTGCCGACCAGGACGTCGAGGTTGTTCGAGCCGACCAGGATCTCGGGGCCCGGTCCGCCGAAGAGCTGGTTGCGGGCACCGGGACCGCCGACCACGTGCTCGATCGTGCTGCGCACGTCGTCCTTCTCGGTCGGGGGCCCACTGAGCGGCGCG
>DATDAP010000570.1:0-10684 GCA_036525335.1 Microlunatus sp.
ACGAACGTTCCACCGAGCGCTCGCGCCCCCTATGTTGGTCTGTCGTCGTTCGCCCACAAGGCGGGACTGCATGCCAGCGCCATCAAGGTCGATCCCAACCTCTACCAGCACATCGACCCGGTCGAGGTGGGGAACGACATGAGGATGCTCGTCTCGGACATGGCAGGCCGAGCGAACATCCAGATCAAGGGATCCGAGCTCGGCTTCGACCTCTCCGACCGCGCCCTGGCGGCGAGGATCACCGAGAAGGTGAAGGAAGCGGAGGCGGCCGGCTACACCTACGAGTCCGCGGACGCCAGCTTCGAGCTGTTGCTGCGTCGTGAGCTCGGTCAGCTGCCCACGCTGTTCGAGGTGCACTCCTGGCGGGTCTTCACCCAGTCCCATGCGGGCGGCGAGGCCGACACCGAGTGCACCGTACGGCTGACGGCGAAGGGTCAGTCCCAGCGGGTCGTGGGCGAGGGCAACGGACCGGTCAACGCCCTCGACCACGCCCTGCTGAACGCCCTGTCACCGGCGTACCCGGTGGTCGACCGGTTCTCCCTGGTCGACTACCGGGTCCGGATCCTGGACCAGGGTCACGGCACCGACGCGACCGTACGGGTGCTCATCCAGACCACCAACGGGCGACGGATCTGGACCACGGTGGGGGTGGGGCAGAACATCGTCGAGGCCTCCTGGGAGGCCCTCAGCGACGGCTACCTCTACGGGCTGCTGCACGCCGACGATGCTGCTCCGGCCAAGCCCGCGGTCAGCCAGCTGGCGGCTGCGCACGGCTGACCCTCGGAGTCGTCGGCGGACAGCAGGGGCAAGGGATCGTCGGGCTCGGTTAGGGTAGGTAACCCTTACCTGAACCGAGGAGTCGTCATGCGTACGCCCCGACCGTTCCGCTTCCTGGCGGCTCTCGCCGGTCTGCTGCTGGTGCTGGGCACCGGCTGCTCGACCTCCCCGGAGGCTGCTCCCGGAGCCGAGGCCAGCAGCGGCACCTGAGCTTCACCGACGACGTCGGCGAGACGGTCACCCTCGACCGCCGGCCGACCATGGTCGCCGGACTCAGCGACGTGGTCTACTCCCTGATGAACTACGGGCTGAAGCCGGTCGCCTCCTTCGGCTACAGCGATCTGGCCGCCGACACCCGCTTCGCCGACCTGGACACCACCGGCATCGTGGAGCTCGGCAAGACGTACGGCGAGATCGACGTCGAGGCGTTGGCCACGGCGGCGCCGGACGTCATCGTGACCAACGTGTACCCGACCGACGCCAAGGGCACGATCGACAAGACCCAACCGCTGTACGGGTTCAAGGACCTCGCCCAGCAGGAGCAGGTGGCGAAGATCGCCCCGATCATCACCATCGTGATGGGCGGCTCGGCCGCGGACGTGATCAAGCGGACCACCGAGCTCGCCGTCGCCCTCGGGGCGTCAGCCGACAGCGGCCCGGTGGTCGAGGGCAAGGCGGCCTTCGACCAGGCCTCGGCCGCCCTCACTGCGGCGGCGAAGTCCGGCGTGGTGACCCAGCCGATGTACGCGGAGGCGGCCAACGTCTACGTGGCCAAGGCCCAGGACGACCCGGGGCTGCGGATGTACGCCGATCTCGGCATGACGTTCGTGCAGCCGAAGACCGACGGCTACTACTGGGACATCATCAGCTGGGAGGACTACGACACCATCGGTGGCGACCTGGTGCTCTACTCCCAGCGGGGTTTCGGCCCCGAGCAGCTGCAGCAGCAGCCGACGTTCGCGGCCACCCCGGCGGCCAAGGCCGACCAGATCCACCCGTGGGTGTTCGCCGGCATGGACTACCCGTCGCAGGCGGTCTACATGAACCAGCTGGCCGGGTGGCTGAGCGAGGCGACGAAGGTCAGCTGATCGGCCCGGCGCGGCGCGGCTGGGGGTTGGGGGTTGGGACCTGGGGTTGGGGCCTCGCAATTTCCATCCACGGACGGGTTTTCACGGCCGTGAGTGGCCTGGGCACGGCAATCTCCATCCACGGGCGGGTTGTGAGTGGTGCCGATCCATCCACGGGCGGGTTGTGAGTGGCTGCCGGGCCGCGGCGGCCGAACTGTCGTCGGCGGATGAGTTCTCTGCCGATTCAGGCCGCTGCTTCCCCTGACTGGCATCCGTGGATGGAAATTGCGATCCGTCGGGTGACGAGTGCAGGTCCGGCCCTCCGGCTCGACGTCAGCTGACCCGGTCGAGCACCACGCCCTTACGCTCCGGCGTTCGGTCGCCGATCACGTACGCACCCGCCAGCGCCTGCTTGGCCCGGTCGAACCGTTCCGGGGTCTCCGTGTGCAAAGTGAGCAGCGGCTGACCCGCTCGTACGGTGTCGCCGGGCTTGGCGTGCAGCTCGACCCCGGCGCCGGCCTGCACCGGATCCTCCTTGCGGGCCCGGCCCGCTCCGAGTCGCCAGGCCGCGACGCCCACGGCCAGCGCGTCCACCGACGTCAGCACCCCGTCGGTCTCGGCCGCGATGACGTCAGTCTCCCGGGCCGTCGGCAACGGTGCGTCCGGGTCGCCGTCCTGGGCGCGGATCATCGCCTTCCAGACGTCCATCGCCGAGCCGTCGGCCAGCTTGTCGGCCGGGTCCACGTCACCGCGACCGGCCGCTCCGAGCATCTCCCGGGCCAGTGCGAGGGTGAGCTCGACCACGTCGGCCGGACCGCCGCCGGCCAGCACCTCGACCGACTCCCGCACCTCCAGGGCGTTGCCGGCGGTCAACCCGAGTGGGGTGGCCATGTCGGTCAGCAGAGCGATCGTGGTCACCCCGGCGCCGGTACCGAGGCGCACCATCGTCTCGGCCAGCACGCGGGCGTCGGCCTCGGTCTTCATGAACGCCCCGGAGCCGACCTTGACGTCCAGGACCAGCGAGCCGGTGCCCTCGGCGATCTTCTTGCTCATGATGGACGACGCGATCAGCGGGATGATCTCCACCGTGCCGGTCACGTCGCGCAGCGCGTACAGCTTCTTGTCTGCCGGCGCCAACCCCGACCCTGCGGCGCAGATCACCGCACCGACCGACTCCAGCTGGGCCAGCATCTCGGCGTTGCTCAGGTCCGCGCGCCAGCCTGGGATCGCCTCCAGCTTGTCCAGGGTCCCGCCGGTGTGCCCGAGACCACGCCCCGACAGCTGCGGCACCGCCACCCCGCAGGCGGCGACCAGGGGAGCGAGCGGCAGGGTGATCTTGTCGCCGACGCCACCGGTGGAGTGCTTGTCGGAGGTCGGCCGGGACAGGCCGGAGAAGTCCAGGCGCTCGCCGGAGGCGATCATCGCGTCGGTCCAGCGCTGCAGCTCCTCAGGCGCGAGGCCCTGAAACGCGATGGCCATGGCCAGCGCCGACATCTGCTCGTCGGCCACCGCGCCCCGGGTGTAGGCGTCGATCACCCAGTCGACCTCGGCGTCGGTCAGTCGCGCACCGCGCCGTTTGCCGTTGATCAGGTCGACCACCTCGTACGGCTCGTGCCTGCGCTCGGACTGGTCCGCTCCGGTCATGGGGCCGAGTATGCCGTGCCGGGTGGATAGGGTGACGGGATGCGCATCGCCCGTTTCTCCACCGGTGGTGACCCGGCCTTCGGCGTCGTCGAGCTGGTCGCTGACGGCGGCAAGCACCCGGACACGATCTCCACCCTCACCGGCGACCCGATCTCCATGCCCGTCCAGCTCAGCGGTGAGCGGCACGAGCTGGAAGCCGTCCGACTGCTCGCCCCGGTCATCCCCCGCAGCAAGGTGGTCGGGGTCGGTCGCAACTACGCCGCCCACGCCGCAGAGCTCGGCAACGAGGTGCCCGCGGTCCCGCTGCTGTTCTTCAAGCCCAACACGTCGGTGATCGGACCCGACGAGCCGATCATCTACCCCGAGCCCGTGCACGAGATGGCGTACGAGGGGGAGCTGGCCCTGGTCATCGGCCGGATCTGCCGCGACGTGCCCGCCGAGCGGGTGGACGAGGTGATCTTCGGGTACACGGTGGCCAACGACGTCACCGCGCGGGACCTGCAGAAGACCGACGGCCAGTGGGCCCGGGCCAAGGGGTACGACACGTTCTGCCCGCTCGGTCCCTGGATCACCACCCACCAGAGTGTGGCCGAGATGGGCGACGTGATGATCACCACGACCGTGGACGGCGAGCAGCGTCAGCACGGGTCGACGTCGTTGATGCTGCGCGACATCACCGAGCTGGTGGTCTACATCAGCTCGTTCACCACCCTGCTGCCCGGGGACGTCATCCTGACCGGTACGCCGGCCGGCGTCGGCGAGCTGCTGCCCGGCCATGAGGTCGGCGTCACCGTCGACGGCATCGGCACGCTGACCAACACCGTCATGCGCAAGTGAGCGCCGTCATCCGCCAGTGATACAGGCATCCGAAGTGAGCAGTCATCCGAAAGTGAGCACGTGAGCACCACCGATCTCGAGTCCGTCCCGACGAGCGCCACCGGTCCCGACCCGGTGCTGGGGGACCTCGCCCCGGAGCAGGTCCGGGTCCGGTTCCCGCCGTCGCCGACCGGCAACCTGCACGTCGGCAACGTCCGCAGCGCCCTGTTCAACTGGGTGTTCGCCCGGCACTACGGCGGCACCTTCGTGCTCCGGATCGAGGACACCGACGCCGGCCGAAACCTGGCCGAGTCCTATCGCGGGCTGATGGACGCCCTGACCTGGCTCGGGCTGGACTGGGACGAGGGCCCGCAGGTCGGGGGACCGTACGGACCGTACGTGCAGTCCGAGCGTGGTCAGATCTACACCGAGGTGTCGGCCAAGCTGCTGGAGTCCGGGCTGTCGTACCGCTGCTACTGCACCCGCGAGGAGCTGGAGGCCCGGGAGGCGGAGCGGCCCAAGGGCGCTCCGTCGGGCTATGACCGGCACTGTCGCGACCTGAGCGCGGAGCAGGTGGCCGCGTACGAGGCCGAGGAGCGCACCTTCGTCGTCCGGATGCGGGTGCCCGACGCGCCGATCACCTTCCATGACCTGGTCCGCGGCGAGATCACGTTCGAGGCCGTCAACGTGCCCGACTACGTGCTGGTCCGCGGCTCCGGGGAGCCGCTCTACACCCTGGTGAACCCGGTCGACGACGCGCTGATGGAGATCACCCACGTGCTCCGTGGGGAGGATCTGCTGCCCTCGACACCCCGACAGATCGTGCTCTACCAGGCGCTCGCCCGGATCGGTGTGGGTAGCGGCCGGGTGCCGACCTTCGGTCATCTGCCCACCGTGCTGGGCGACGGCAACCGCCGCTTGTCCAAGCGGGACAAGGGTTCCGGCCTGGCCGAGTACCGGGAGAAGGGCTATCTGCCGGAGGCGCTGCTCAACTACCTCGCCCTGCTGGGTTGGGCCATCGCGGACGACCGGGACGTGTTCACCATCGCGGAGATGGTGGCCGCCTTCGACATCCTGCGGGTCAATGCCAACCCGGCGAAGTTCGACGCCAAGAAGTGCGAGGCGATCAACGCCGCGCACATCCGGCGGCTGTCCACCGACGAGCTGGCCGATCAGCTCGTGTCGTTCCTGGTCGCCGCCGATCTGGTGGCAGATCCGCCCACCCCGGAGCAGTGGTCGCTGCTGGTCGGCGCCACTCCGCTGATCCAGGAGCGGATGACCACCCTGTCGGAGGGGGTGGAGCTGATCAGGTTCCTGTTCACGGCCGACGCCGACGTGGAGATCGACGAGGCGGCCGCGCTGGCTGCTGCTGCCGGTCCGGTGCTGGAGGCGGCGGCGGAAGCGGTGCGAGCCGTCGAGCCGTACGACCACACGGAGATCGAGGCGGCCCTGCGGGGGGCCCTGATCGACGGGCTCGGGTTGAAGCCGAAGCTGGCCTTCGGTCCGGTCCGGGTGGCCGTCACCGGACGCAGGATCTCGCCGCCGCTGTTCGAGTCGCTGGAGCTGCTCGGGCGGGAGTCGTCGCTGGTCCGGATCGAAGCGGCCCGGGCCGGCCTGCCGCAGGGCTGACATGGCGAAGAAGTCGCGCAGTCGCTCGGGGAACCCGGCGGTACGCAGGCGACCGACCCCGGCGAAGCCGTCGTCGGCGACTCCGTCCTCCGTTCCAGCCCGCCGCTACGACCCGCAGCTCCCCGAAGCGCTCCCGCCGAACGGGGCTCCCTACCCCCAGATCCTGCGTGGCCCGAGCTACGTCTGGTGGCGCTCTCTGCTCGGCGTGCTGTGCGGGCTGTCGCTCTATCTGCTGATGACCGCGGTCGTCACCCAGGTGGTGCTGGGTGTCTCCTGGGGCGCGGGCGGGGCGGGGGAGGCGTACGCGGCGTTCGCCCGTCGTGCTCTCGCCTTCGAGATCCCGGCCGGGATGATCGCCGCCAACCTCGGTATCGCGACCCTGATCCCGATCTGCTGGGTGCTGATGGCGATCGTCCACCAGGTCCGGCCGCGCTGGCTCAGCTCGGTGCAGCCCCGGATCCGCTGGCGCTACCTGCTGATCTGCGCCGGCGTCGCGCTGGTGGTGCTCAACGGTGTGACGCTCGTCCCGCTGGCGGTCGGTGACTCTTTGCCGGCCGTGGCCACCCAACCAGGCTTCTGGGGCTTCCTGGTGGTGATCGTCCTGACCGCCCCACTGCAGGCTGCGGCCGAGGAGATCTTCTTCCGGGGCTATCTGATGCAGGCGCTGGGCAGTCTGGTGGCGCACGCCGCGTTCGGCGTGGTGGTGTCCGCCCTGATCTTCGCGCTGATGCACGGGGTGCAGAATCCGGCTCTGTTCCTCAACCGGCTGGGCTTCGGGCTGCTCGCGGGAGTGCTGGTCTGGCGGACCGGCGGTCTGGAGGCCGGCATCGGTGCGCACGTCGTCAACAACATCTGCGCGTACGTCATCGCGGGGCTCACCAGCTCGATCGCGGCCGTGCGGGGGATCAGCTCCGTCACCTGGCTGGATTCGGGGATCCAGCTCGGCGGGTTCGCCGTCTTCGCCGTGCTCGCCCTGCTGATCGCCCGGCGGATGAAGCTGCGGAGCCGGGTGGATCTCTCGCTCGGCAGGTGAGCCCGGCTGGCGCGAGTCGCTCGTTTGGAGAGAACGGGGGCGGTCCACTAACATTGCTCCCCGTGCCCGGGGACGGGCACCGCTCGTCGGAGCAGTCCGACGATGGGGTATGGGGTAATTGGCAGCCCGGCTGATTCTGGTTCAGTTAGTCTAGGTTCGAGTCCTAGTACCCCAGCGAAGCAGACCTTCGCTGGAGATCATCGATTCGCCGGATGATCTTCGAGTTGGTACGCTTCCGCGGTCCGAACTCCCGATGTCGGGAGCCCGGGTCAAGCTAGGGCCCCGTTGTGTAGCGGCCTAGCACGCCGCCCTCTCAAGGCGGTAGCGCGGGTTCGAATCCCGTCGGGGCTACTTCGCGTAACTGTCTTTGACTAGGACAAATGCCAGCGGCCGATCCGTCCACTCGTTAGGTCCGACGCCCCCGAGGCCTCATCAGGGCCTCGTCGTTCCACCGCTTAACAGGTCGTCGAGCCGGTCGACAGCTGCATCCGTGTCGTCCTCGACAAGCCGCCATAGCGAATCAGCGTGAACGCGACACTGTTGTGTCCGGCCCACTCCGACACTTCCCGGACGTTGCACCCTGCGGCGACAAGGATGGCAACGAAGCTGTGCCGGAGAGTGTGGAAGGTGATGTCCGACAGGCCGGCCCTCTGGGCCGCTGGTCCCCAGATCTGCTGAGAGAACGTGGCACGGTACATAGGCCCGCCGCGGCGTCCGGTGAAGACCAAGGCGCTGCCTTCAGGTCCCACAAACTGAGTCAGGTGATCCTCGATCTGCCGCATGACCGTGCGGGCAACTGGCACAGTCCGCTTCGACCGTCGAGTCTTGGGCTCGTTGCCGAGGGTGATCTTGCCGCCAATCTCCGCAGCAGTAACTCGCTACGATGATGCGGGAGCGGCGCACGTCACGTTGGAACGAGTGAGCCCGGGACAGCCCCACCGCTGGGTGGTGGGCTTTGAGGTGGTCCTCGGTGCCCTACTCGCCGCTCTCGATGACGGCGTGATCACCAGTATCCACGGTTGCGGTGAGCAGTGCCATGGACTCCTCGGAGAGGTAGCGACGGTCGGCGGCGATCCATTCGTCGTGCATGTCGATCAAGACGGCGCCGACGAGTCGGATCACCGCGGCGGCGTTCGGGAAGATCCCCACGACCCGGCTGCGGCGCTTGATCTCCTTGTTGACTCGCTCGAGCGGGTTGGTCGACCAGATCTTGTGCCAGTGGGCCTTCGGAAACGCGGTGAACGCGAGGACTTCGGCCTTCGCCTCATCCATCAGCGGACCGACCTTGGGGAACGACGTGGCGAGCTGGTCGCGGACTTCGTCCCAGGCGTGGCTGACAGCTGCGGGGTCGGGTTGGGCAAAGATCGTGCGGAACACCGCGGCGACCATGTCGGCGTGGGACTTGGGGGACATGGGCGAGGAGGTTGCGGGCGAAGTGGGAGCGTAACGAATTAACTTGTGGGTTTGGGTCGAGGTGGTCGATGATGTGGTATGACCCTCGATGCGCTGCTGCGTGATCAGCTTTCCCTTCGATTCGGTGCACTGTTGCCGTATCTGGATGAACGGCAGAAGCGGTTGGCTCTGGGGACCGAGGCCCGGCTGATCGGTCATGGGGGGGTTCGCGCGGTTGCGGTGGCGGCGGGGGTCAGCGAAGCGACAGTCAGGTCCGGGGTGGCCGAGCTGGATGCTGCGGACTCCCTGTTGCCGGTCGGCCGTTCACGCCGTCCCGGCGGCGGCCGGAAGTCGGCGTCGCAGCACGATCCGGGCCTGGTCGAGGCGCTGCTGCGGTTGGTGGAGCCCGACGAGCGGGGCGACCCGATGTCGCCGCTGCGGTGGACGACGAAGTCGCTGCGGCACTTGGCCGACGAGTTGTCCCGGTCCGGGCATCCGGTCTCCGCCCCGACGGTCGGCCGGCTGTTGAAGACCAACGGGTTCAGCCTGCAGTCGACGTCGAAGACCCTCGAGGGGGTGCAGCATCCGGATCGCGATGCCCAGTTCCGTTACATCAACGAGCAGGTCAAGGCGCACCAGGCCGACGGTCAGCCGGTGATCAGCGTGGACGCGAAGAAGAAGGAGCAGCTGGGGCAGCTCCCCGCGGCGGGCCGGGAGTGGCGACCGAAGGGTGACCCGGTCGCTGTCGACGATCACAGTTTCTTCGCTACCGGCCCGGACGTGCCTCTCGCGGTGCCCTACGGCATCTACGACATTGCCGCCGATACCGGCTGGGTCAACGTCGGCGTCGATCATGATACGTCGGCGTTCGCCGTGGCCTCAATCCGTCGCTGGTGGCAGCAGGCGGGAAGCCGTGAGTACCCGGGCGTCGACCGGCTGCTGATCACCGCCGACGCGGGCGGGTCCAACAGCTACCGCTACCGGTTATGGAAAGCTGAGCTCGCCGCGTTCGCTGCGGAAGCGGGGCTGCACATCACTGTCTGTCACTTCCCGCCCGGCACCAGCAAATGGAACAAGATCGAGCACCGGCTGTTCTCAGCGATCACCCTGAACTGGCGGGGACGACCGTTGACCAGCCACGAGGTCGTCGTCGCCACGATCAACACCACCCGCACCCGGCGTGGGCTGAGCGTGCACGCCGAGTTGGACGAGAACACCTACCCGCTGGGGATCGCGGTGTCCAGGCAGGAACTGCGGCAGCTACCGATCCAGCCGCATGATCATCACGGGGAGTGGAACTACACCATCGCGCCCACCGGCACCCAGACGGCGCCGGTCACCGCCGACGACCGAGCCCGCAACCGGGCCGAGGCACTCCGCCTGCTCGCCGATCCGCGGATCACCGGCATGGACAGACCCGAACTCTCCGCGCTCGCCGAGAAGCTCGCCCCCGCGCAGCAAGCCCAAGGCGCCCAACGCCGCTTCGAGCAACGCGGCGGGCCACGTCGTCGAGCCCGCGGCGCCGGCAGCACACGCATCCTCACCTCAGCCGACGCAGTCCTGATCACCATCGTCTACCAACGGCAGGTCTGCTCCCAGAAGGTGCTGGGCGAACTCCTCGGCATCAGCGACATCACCATCGGGCTGCTCATCGCCGAAACGCGACAGCTGCTCGATGAGAACAACATCCACATCAGCCCTGCGACGCTACGGTTCACAACCGCTGCGGAACTGCGCGACTACGCCGACAGCGACCGACCGCTGCCCGAACGATCCCGGATCCCGCACCTGCTCGCCCACCCCACACTGACCGGCATGCCTGCCACCGAACTCGCCGCCATGACGGCCCGCGTCCGCACCGTGCTCGAGGCCAGGGGTGAGCGACACCGGCACCGCCGCCGCGGAGGTGAGACCCTCCCCGGAGCCCGCGGCGGCGTGTTCACACAGAAGATCACCCCCGACGAACGGATCCTGACCACCGTGCTCTACCTACGCGGACTATGCAGCCAAGACACACTCGCCGAACTCTTCGAAGTCAGCCGGCGAACCATCGGCAACGTCGTCCGCGAAGTCAGCCCAGCTCTCACCCAGGACGGCTACACCCCGACACCCGTCGGCCAGCGACTGCCCGACGCACAAGCGGTCATCGACGCCGCAACACGCCACAGTTAATTCGTTACGCTCCCACAAGATCGGCAACGTCCTCGCCGCGCTGCCGAAGTCGGTCCACCCAGCCGCGAAGCGTGCTCTGGCCGAGATCTACCAGGCTGAAGACAAGACCCACGCCACGGTGGCGGCGAAGGCGTTCGCGATCGAGTTCGGCACC
>DATDAP010000571.1:0-6534 GCA_036525335.1 Microlunatus sp.
ATGCCTGCCCCGTGGGCCGCAGGCGGCCGCCACATCGGCCTCCATCAGCTGCTGCATCACCTGCAGCCGGCGCCCACAGCCAGGGCCAGCAGCCCCTCCCGCATCTCGGCGGCGATCTCCTCCATCGCCACCGACACCTGCTCCGGCACGGCCAGCGCCCTCGTGTCGAGCGCAGTTCTCTGGTAGTTCTTGGTCACAGCGGTCCCCTGTTCCTCGGGTTGTCTTGGCGGACGCCCAACACCTACCTCACGGCAGGTCTCGAGCGGGGGACCGCCACCTCAAATTCCACGAGAACCGGGACAACCTCGATCGCTGGCGTGCATCTGTGGCGTCACCTCCGATGTGCCGGTCGGGTTCCGGCCGACGCCACGTGGGTCGTAGGTGACGACCGGGCGATCGCCGAACCGGGCCGCCAGGGAGCCGAAACCGACGGCGTCCATCGGCGAACCGAACATGAACAGCGGCGTCGCGGAGTCAGGGTCGCCGTGGAGGTCGTAGGTGATCTGTTCCTCGCCGGAGCCCAGGGTGAAGGTCTGTGTTTCAGCCACGCGAGACAGACCTCAGAGGCGGCGCGAACTCATCGGCAACAACACGTATCGATCTGGACCACAGAGGCGGGAACACCCCTCACGATCAAGGCTGTGTCGGGCAACAACGCCATGCCACCCAGGTGCCCGGTCGGAACGGAGGGGTCCGATCCGTTGACACCGTGGAGCCAGGGGAGAAAGGTGGAGAGGGCCCGTCAATCCCCCGAAGGAGTCCCACGATGAACACTGCCCGTCGCCGGCTGGCGGTAGGTGCGGCCATCCTGGCGATCGTCGGGTTCGTGGCCTCGTACGGCGCGATCGCCACTGCGGGCAATAGCAGTCGTACCTTCAAGGTCCAACTCACCGGCTACCAAGAGGACCCGCTGACCGTATCAACGACGGGCTCGGGCACGCTGCGCCTCAACGTCGACAGGCAAGGCAAGAAGCTGACCTACCAGCTCAGATACGCCAACCTGTCGGGAAGTGTGACGCAGGCGCACATCCACTTCGGTGGCGTCGCGCAAAGCGGCGGCATTAGCGCCTGGCTATGCCAGACGGCTACCAATCCGGGACCGGTCGGAACTCCCGATTGTCCGGCGCCATCGGGCACGGTGACCGGGACCATCGAAGCCGCCAACGTGGTGGGCCCCACGGGACAGGGGATTGAGGCAGGCGCCATGGATGAGCTTCTCGACGCCATCAGAGCAGAGACGACCTACGTCAACGTGCACAGCACCCGGTTTCCCGGGGGTGAGATCCGCAGCCAAATCGCCGATCACCACCACTGACCAACGCCTAACCCCAAGGGCTTCATCAGGCACCCTCAAGTCCAGTCGGCCGGCAGATTCTGGATGGCCTAGAGATCGGCGCAGACGCCTACTTCGGCCCCGCGGACATATGGCGGTCTATCGGACAACTCGCCGACGCAGTTGGCGCCGGGCGGACGGAGCTGTTGAGATCGTCCCCAGATGGGTCGGCCACATCTCGAGCCCGGGCCGGCGCCTGCGGATGTCGGCTGCCGTTGGACAGAAGCGTTGTGAGCTCCACGGTCGAGCTTTTGACTACCCGAGCTGGCAGAACAGGCGTTTCGATGGGCTCAGGGCACCGGGAAGTTCTGTGGCGCGCCTTCTCCCGTCACCCCGTCGACTTGCTCGCGGAGCAGATCGGCGTGTCCGGTGTGGCGGGCGTACTCCTCGATCATGTCTGCCAGCAGCCGACGCAGGCTCATCCCGTTTGGGGTCGTCTGCTCTAAGCCACCGCGGGAGAAAGCCTCGGCCAGGGCCTCGCGAGAGCGGTGCACCGTGTCGACCCAAAGTGCTCGCAGCGCATCGGGGATGTCGTCGGCTGCAGTCGTCCACGCCCAGTTCTCCCAGTCGCTGTCAAGGTCGAGCTGGTCGAACGGCGCCATGAACGGTTGATCGGCGAGCCGGTGCTGGAAGTAGAGCTCTTCGACCCACGCCAGGTGTTTGAGTAGGCCACCCAGTGTTACTGCCGACGCGCCGAGACGCAGACCCAGCCCTTCGGCGTCCACATCGGCACACTTCCACGCGAACGTGCGCCGGTTGCGTTCCAGGGTGATCACGGCCGTGGCAACCTCGTCGCCGCGCATAAAACGCTCGATCTCCCACTCTGGTGGCTGACCAGGCGTGAATCCGAAGGTGCTCGTCATCCGAGCAACCATAGGGGGTCAAAGGCACGGTGACTCCTCAGCAGGACCGTCCACGGCGTCGGCGAAGCCCTGACATGACCAGCATTCCTACCGGACGACTACGCCCCCACAGATGTTAGATGCGTTTTGGCACGCTACTGCGCACGCCGAACACCTGGGAAGACACGCCCCGCGAGCACCAGACCGCTTTGCGGCTCCCGCCAACTTTATGCGCGGGTACTGGTGCTCGGCCTTGTCGCACCCGAGGGGTGGGCTGCGGTCCTCAGGCGACGATCGCCGCCAGGGCGATCGCGGGGAGGACCGACGAGGCAAGCGTTCCCTTGATGCTCCCTCCTCGCGGCCGCCAGTACCCGAGCAGATCGGCCAGGCCCATGAACAGTGACGCGAGCAGCATGTAGCAGCAGCAGATGATCACGATGACGACCCCGGTCGATTCGTCGGCGTAGTTCACGAACCAGAGACCCAGCAGCGTGCCCACTCCCACGAGAGCGTTGCGGGCGCCGATGCAGAACGACCACAGATGAACGTTCTGGAGGCCCTCGGACTCGATGCCGAGGAACTTCTGGACCCAGGGGCGATCGATCAGGAAGGCCTCCAGGGGGAAGACCACGAGGAGGATCACCGCCGAGATCCCTGCACTGAGCTGGGCGACGACGTTCATGGCCGACCGGCCGAAACGGCTTCGACGAGCGAGAGCGTCGAGATCGTGGGGATGACACGGGTGATGCGAAAGCCGGCCCGGTCGAGCAGCGTGTGGAACTGTCGCTCGGTGCGCTCGCGGCCGCCGACGAAGACCATCATGTCGAGGTCGAGAACCTTGGCGAAGTGGGGAGTGTTGCCTGGGGGAACCACGCTTTCCATCAGGAGCAGGGTCGAGTCCTCGGGCATGTGGCGGCGGACGTTGGCGAGGATCGCGGCGGCGCGCTCATCGTCGAAGTCGTGGATCACCCGTCGCATCACGTAGAGATCACCGTCGGTGGGGGCCGTGTCGAAGAACGACCCGCTATCGATCCGACAGCGGGTGAGGATCCCTGCCTCGCGCAGGTGCTGCTCGGCTGATCTGACGACCACCTCGCGTTCCAACAGCACACCCTCGGCCGACGGTGATGCTTCGAGCATCAACGCCAGGAGCTGTCCCTGTCCGCCGCCGATGTCGACGATCCTTGCGTACGGGGTGAAGTCGTAGACGGCTCTCACCGTCGGCCAGTCCAGGGCCGAGAGACGAGTCATGGCGTCGTTGAACGTGGCTGCGAATGCGGGCTCGTTGTCCAGGTGCTCCCACATGGACGTGCCGAAGGCCGTCTCGGCACCAGGCGTGCCGGTTTCGACTGTGGCGGCGAGGTGTCCCCAGGGTCGTTGATACTGCGCATCTCCGAGCATCAGGATGACCGGCAGCATCGAGTCGGGAGTCCCGGCGCGCAGGCCGCGCGCCAGAGGGGTCAGGTCGAAGCGCCCGTCAGGCTTCTCGGTGAAGACACCGAACGTCGCGCACGCGCGGAGCAACCGGTAGGTGCCGTCCGGATCCGACCCGACGCGAGCAGCGATGTCGTTCGCGGACAGTGGACCATCCACCAGTGAGTCGGCGATGCCGAGTTTGGCCGCAGCATAGATGGCGTTGGTCGCCATGAATCCCGACGCGAGTTCCAGGAGACCGACTTCGGGCGGAACCATGCTGCGGGTCAGGTTCTGCAGTCCGTTCCGCAGCCGGGTGACGGCCCGGATGACGCGTGGCGGCGGAAGCCTGGTCATCACACGCCCCCTATGATCAGCAACACTGACCGTCTATTCTGGTCAGCAAGGCTGACTATTGTCAAGGGGTGGCATGGATCTGGCGACGCTCATGTTCATCGCCTACCGGGCGATGGACGACCAGGTCATCCGTGGGCTGCGGGACGCCGGCTTCGAGGTGACCACGGCTCAGTCCCGGATCGCACAGCGGATCGCGGTGGATGGCTCACGGCTGACAGATCTTGCCGAGCAGGCGCAGGTCACCAAGCAGACCGCGAGCCTGCTGGTCGCGGCCCTGGAGCGCGAAGGGCTGGTCGAACGCGTCCCCGATCCGGCCGACGGGCGGGCACGGCTGATCCAGCTCACATCGAAAGGGCTGATCGCATCGGGGCGGGCCCGCGAGGTGGTGATGGGCGTCGAGGACGTCTGGCGCGAACACCTCGGCCCCGAGCTGTCGGCTGCACTGCTCGAGGCGCTCACCCAGCTTCGTGACATCGCGGACCCGTACCAGTGATCACGGGCCGCGTTCGTCAGACGGTCGGGGCCGCGAGGTTGCGCAAGCATGGAGATGGCACGGGCCAGGGCCACGATCCGGGAGAAGTTGGCGCTCCTAGCGGGACGCCAAGACCGCGTAGATAGCGGGCACCGATCGGCCGTATTGGTGGACCTACTGGCGTATGACAGTCGAGTTCTTGGCGGCGCCTACGTCGGTGCGCTGAGTACTGACGCCCGAGCAGGCTTCATCGGCTGCGCGAGCTGCGGTATAGCCAGGCTCGGCCGCGCCGGGGACGGGCCGGAACCCGGCTGCGGTGGCGCCGGCCATGGGTTCCTGACCGCGCACCAGCGAGTGACATCCAGCGAGATCGCCTCCGTCGGCATTCGAAGGGCTGGTTGTCGTCGGCCGCGTGTCGGGTGGGTGGTAGGTGTACTGGTCAGGGCCGGCGCACCATCCGTATGAGCAGGTGGCTCCGTTGAGACCATCGTCACGCGCTTACGGAGGATCACCATGGTCGCCAGGCTGCCTCGTACCGCCGTCGTCGGTGGGGGTGTCCTCGGTGTGTCGACGGCCCACCAGTTGGCTCGGGCGGGCGTCGAGGTTGTGTTGATGACTGAGGGGGAGCTGACCAGCGGCGCCTCTGGTCGGTCGCTGTCATGGCTGAACTCGGCCGGGGTGCGTGCGGAGGCGTACCACCGGCTGCGGATGGCAGGCATCCCTCGGTACCGGATGCTGGCCGCGCAGCATCGGGTGAGCGACTGGCTCCGGTTCGGTGGTGGTCTGTCGTGGACGACGGCGGCGAATGCTCAGCGGATGCGGGACTGGCATCGCGACGAGTTGGCCCGCGGGTACGAGAGTTACCTGCTCGGGCAGGACGAGATCGCCGCCCGGTTCGGTGACGTCGACCCCAACGCCGTCCCGGCTACCGGTGCGGCCTGGAACCCGGGCGAGGGTTGGGTGGACTTGCCCAGCCTGGTTCGCTTCTTGATCGAGGACTTCGTTGCGCGCGGCGGCGAGCTGGTCACCCGGGCGGGACATTGTCGGGTCTCGGTGGTTTCCGGGCATGTGGACGCCGTCACGACTGCGGCCGGTGACCGGTGCCGGGTGGACGCCGTGGTGTTGGCCACCGGTGCCGCTGTGCCCGCGATGGCCGCTGACTTGGGCGTGACCATTCCCGACGCTACGCCGGTCTCCCTGCTGGTCGGCACGAGGCCGCTGCGGCACGATCTGACTGCCGTGCTGAACACCCCGCGGGTCGCTGTGCGGCCAGGACCTGGCGGGACCCTCTCGGTGGACGCGGATTGGGCCAGCAAGCACATCTCGGACGAGGCAGGCGGCTACACCGTGCCGGACGACGTGGTCCCAACGCTGCTGGCCGAAGCTACCGCGGTGCTGTCTGGCCATCCTCGACTCGAGCCCGCCTGGTCCGGGATCGGTCCCAAGCCGATTCCCGGCGACGGTGATCCGGTGCTGGGTCGAGTCGAGGCGGTACCCGGACTGTCGGTGGCTTTCACCCACAGCGGCGCGACTCTCGGCCTGATCGCTGGCGAGCTGATCGCATCCGAGATCATCAACGACGAACCCCATCCGTTGTTGACCGAGTTCACCGTCCGCCGTTTCGGCTGAGCCGAGGGCCACTGCTCAGCTTGATCACCCCGCGTCGTCCTTACGCTGCGGGCACACCAGCGGCGTCGACCCCAGCTGACCGTGAGTGTGACGCCGTCCTCGTGGTCTCCGCTTGGCAACGAGAAGCCGCGCGCCCCCGGCACATTTGGAGTCGACCACCTCGAACTTGCGTTGCCTGCCTCTCGTCATGGCCCGCGAACGCCAAGGTTCGATAACGCATCTTGCAATGTCATAGGGCCGCCTATCGGACAGTCAGTGCGCGTCGGGATAGCGGTAACTGGCGGGGGTTCAGGATCGGGGTGGTCGCACGGGTTGGGCGCCTTTGAGCATCCGAATAGCAAGAAGCTCTTGTTGTGGGAGTTGAACCTGAGCAGACAGTGGAATGAGGATGAGGGGATAGGTGGCGTCGCGTGTGGCGGAATGTTCAGGCAAGGAGCCGCAGGCGCTGCTCAATCTCGTTGCGTCGGTCCTCGGGCACAGCGAGGGCG
>DATDAP010000572.1:0-10485 GCA_036525335.1 Microlunatus sp.
CTCGGTTTCGGGTTCGACGTGCACGCCGACCAGGTGGCCGCCGAGACGCAGTTCGGCCACCTCTACCGCGTCACGCACACCAACACGTCGTGGGAGGACGCCCGGTTCGAGACCTGCGCACACCGGTTCGTGCACATCGGCGAGCCCGGGTACGGCGTGGCAGTGACCAACGACTCGACGTACGGCTATGACGCCCAGCGTCACACCCGGGGCGACGGCGGGACGACCACGACCGTGCACCTGTCCCTGATCCGCGCGCCGCGCTACCCCGACCCGTACGCCGACCAGGGCGAGCACACCCTGAAGGTCGCCGTCCGGCCGGGCGCCACGATCGGCGACGCCGTGGAGGAGGGCTACCGGACCAACCTGCCGACCCGGGTGGTGCGCGGGGACCACGGCTTCGCACCGCTGGTCGAGGTCGAAAACCCCGGTGTGGTGGTCGAGGCCGTCAAGCTGGCCAACGACCGCTCGGGGGACGTGATCGTCCGGCTCTACGAGTCGCGCGGAGCACGGGCCGAGGCCACCGTCAGGCTGACCGACGGTGCCACCGCGGTGGTGGCGACCGATCTGCTCGAGCGGACCGGCACCACCGGCGTACGGGAGTGCGGCGAGCTGACCGACGGTGTGGCCCAGCTGCGCCTGCGGCCGTTCCAGCTGGTCACGCTCAGGTTCTCCCGGTAGTGGGCTTCACCCGCTGACGCTGCCGCCGGACGACCGGTGTTCTCGCTCGGGATGCTTCCTCCTGCACTGGTGACAGCCGGTGCGAGAGGCTGGATCCCGAGCGAGGCTGGATCCGAGCGAGAACAGCCGGCTCAGGCCGGTAGCACCTCGGGCAGGCCGAAGGTCGCGAACAACGACGTGTCGAAGTAGGCCACCACGTGGGTGACCCGGCCGTCGCGGATCTCCAGCTGCTGGATGTGGAACGCCCGGTGGACGCCGTCGTCACCTCGCATGTACAGCCCGTACGCCGGCTGACCGTTTGCCATCACCGGCACCAGCCGCTGGTCGCCCGGACCGTTGGCCGGGCAGTAGTTCGAGATCAACCGGTGGATCGCCTCCGACCCCTGATACCAGGCGGTGAACGGAGGCATCTCCCAGACCGCGTCGCTCTTCAGCAGCGTGATGATCCGGTCGACGTCGTACGCCTCGAACGCCTCGACGTAGTCCTCGAGCAGCTGCTGCGTGTGCGGGTCGTCCAACGGCTCCGGCGGGATGTCGGCGTCCGGATCGAGCTTGGCCAGGTGGGCGCGCGCGCGCTGCAGGCTGCTGTTCACCGCGGCAACCGACAGATCGAGTGTCGCCGCGACCTCACTGGCCTGCCACGCCAGCACGTCCCGGAGGATGAGCACAGCCCGCTGCGGTGGGGTCAGGTGCTGCAGCGCCGCCACGAACGCGAGCCGCACGCTCTCTCTGGACACCACCTCGTCACCCGGGTCCTCGGCCGCCCGCTGCCAGACCACCGAGTCGGGCAACGGCTCCAGCCACGCCACCTCCTGACGGATCCCCAGCTCACCCGTCGGCGGACCACTGGGTTGGCCCACTCCGGTCGGCAGCGTCCGGCGGTGCTTGCTGCTCAGGGCGCTCAGGCAGGCGTTGGTGGCGATCTGATACATCCAGGTCCGCACCGAGGAGCGGTTCTCGAAGTTGTGATAGGCCTTCCAGGCCCGCAGATAGGTCTCCTGCACCAGGTCCTCGGCGTCGTGCACGGACCCGAGCATCCGGTAGCAGTGGGCGGTGAGCTCGCCACGCATGGGCTCGACCATCGTCATGAAGGTCTCATCGACTGAGGGTGCCAGCGTCATGGTCGAAGCCTCTCGGGAGTGCGTACTGATGTCGGACGACTACCAGCCAACGTCATGGGCCTGAAACTACTCGCGACCTCTGACAGCCGCCAGGGGCGATGATTTCGACCACGTGCGCGAGTCCACCTTCCGACCGCTCCCCCTGAGCCCTGGAGAAGAACGCCATGCGACGGATGCTGTTCATCAACCTGCCCGTCACCGATCTGTCCACGGCCACCGACTTCTACACCGGGCTGGGCTTCGGCCTGAACTCCGACTTCTCCTCCGGCGAGTGCAGCTGCATCGTGGTCGCCGACACCATCTTCGTGATGCTGCTCGTCCGCGACCGGTTCGCCGACTTCACCGCGGGACCGGTCGGTGATGCCCGGACCTCGACGACCGTGATCAACTGCCTGTCGGCGGTCAGCCGGGACGAGGTCGACGAGCTGGTCGCCAGGGCCCTGACCACCGGCGGCAAGCCCTGGCTGGACAAGATCAGCGACGGCCCCATGTACGGCCACAGCTTCGCCGATCCCGACGGCCACGTCTGGGAGGTGCTGTACATGGAGCAGACCGGCTGACCCTCCGCTCCGCGCGAAACAGCTGCTCCGACGACTCAGGATCAGGCGGGCGCCAGCCCCGTGTGGTGGGCACAGAACGCCAGCAGGTCCGCCCACTCCGCCGCCACCAGGGTCGTCGGTTTGCCGGCTCCGTGCCCGGTGGCGGTCTCGATCCGAGTGAGCACGGGGGCGTCACCGGACTGAGCCCACTGCAGAGTGGCGATGAATTTGTGACTGTGCAGCGGCACCACCCGATCGTCATGATCACCGCTGAGCACCAGCGTGGGTGGATAGGACACACCCTTGGTGATCTTGTGCAGCGGCGAGTACGCCAGCGCGACCGCGAGGTCCTCCGGGTCGTCCGGGTCGCCGTAGTCGGACTTCCAGGCTGCGCCCACGGTGAAGAGGTGGAAGCGCAGCAGGTCCATCACCGCGACTCCCGGCACCGCCGCCGCGAACAGGTCGGGGCGCTGGGTGATCAACGCTCCGACCAGCAGACCGCCGTTGCTACGACCGTGGACGGCCAGCTGATGGCTGGTGGTGACGCCGGTGGCGATCAGATCCTCCGCCACGGCGATCGCGTCGTCGAACACGTTCTGCTTCCGGTCCAGCCGACCGGCGTGATACCAGTCCGTACCGAACTCTCCCCCACCGCGCAGGTTGGCGATCACCAGCGCGCCGCCGGCGGCCAACCAGCCGGTCCAGCCCGGTCGGTAGTCGGCGAAGATCGGGATCTTGAAACCGCCGTAGCCCCACAGCAGCGTGGGTGCCGCGCCCGACCAGCCGTCCGGGGTGATCAAGAAGTAGGGCACTCCGGTGCCGTCGGCACTGGTCGCTCGGTGGCGCTGGACCATGATCACGGGCTCCGGCACCTCGATGCCGGCGATCGGGACCAGGTCGACGAGAGCCTCCACCTCCCCGGTCCGCGTGTCCACCCGGAACGCCGACGTGGGTGAGGTCACCGAGGACAGACCGACGAACAGCTCATGATCATCCGGGCGACCCTCCAGCCCGACCAGGGCACCACCGGTGAGCGGCAGCCGATGACGTACGGTACCGTCCCACTCCAGCACCTGGACCACCGGGCTCACATCGGCCAGGGTGGCCACGGCCATGCCCCCACCGACGGCTTCGACGGCCACCAGGGTGTCCTCGCCCGGTCGGTAGGCCTCGGTCAGCACCGGCAGCCCGTCGGCACCCGGCGGCTGCGTCGGATCGGTCCACACGATTCGGCCACGCGGCGCGTCCAGATCCGTCTCCAGATAGAGCCGCTCGTCGACCAGCTCGATCGGCAGCATCTCGGCCACCGCCTCGTCGATGATCTTGATCGGGTCACCGAGCGCGCTCCGTCCGCCGACCTCGTCAAGGGGGTAGAGCCAGAGCCGGTTCCGGGGGTCGGTGCCCTCGGTGATCGTCACGGCGACGTAGCGGCCGTTCCCGATCACTTGTGGGTAGACAAGGATCTGGTCGTTCTCGGGGAACGCCAGGATCTGCTGATCTTGCTCGACCGGCTCCCCGATCCGATGGATCCTGAGCCGGCCACCGCTCAGCGCGCCGGTACTTGTGCCGTTGTCGTCTGCGTGGTCGAAATCCAGGTAGGCGAAGGATCGCCCGTCCGGCAACCACTCCGCGGAACTGAACTTGGTCGTGATCGCCGGACCGGTCACGTCCTCGCCGCTGGACAGGTCTCGCAGTCGGAACGTCTGCCAGTCGCTGCCGGACTCGCTCACCCCGACGGCGGCGTACCGGCCGTCGTCGGAGATGGTCAGACTCTGCAGGGAAGCGCGGCCGTCCGCCGACAGCCGATTCGGATCGACCAGCACCCGCCCTCCGGCCCGTAGCTCAGCGAGCGAGTCGGCCACGTACCAGATGTCCTGATCGGTGTGCCCGTCGTTGCGGGCGACGACGTAACGACCGCCGCGACAGAAGGGCACCCCCGCCCGGGGTCGGTGCAGCACAGCCGTCATCGTGCGGGCGAACCAGGATCGCTCCGGCAGGGAGGCCAGATACGCCTCGGTGACTGCGTTCTGTCGGGCGACCCAGTCGACCGTGTCGGGATCGTCGGGATCTTCCAGCCAACGGTACGGATCGGCGATCTCCTGGCCGTGCAGCGTCTCGGCGACATCGCCGCGGTGGCTGAGCGGATAGTCCATGATCACCACGCTACGCCCCGGACCAGCCCGGGCCTGTCTACTCTGATCGGGTGACCGAGCCGGCGACGCCTCCACCCAGCGAGGTGGTGCGCCGCCGTCGCGGCCGTCCCCGCAAAGGGGAGTCCAACGCCCGGGAGAGCATCCTGGTGGCGGCGACCGACGAGTTCGGAGAACACGGGTACGACGCCTCGACGACCCGGGCGATCGCCGCGCGAGCGGGCGTGGACCCGGCCCTCCTGCACCACCACTTCGGCACCAAGGCCGATCTGTTCGCTGCCTCCATCGGGGCTCCCCTGCGGCCCGACCTCGCCGTACCGGAGATCCTGACCGGGCCACGGGAACGGACGGGCGAGCGTCTCGTCGCGTACGTGTTGGGGATGTGGGAGTCACCGACCGTCGGTCCGCGCGCCCTGGTCATGCTCCGGACCAGTCTCAGCAGCAAGCGGGCCACGCCGTTGCTGGCCGGCTTCCTGCGGCGCGAGCTGCTGGACAAGGTGGCGGCCGGGCTCGACGCGCCGGACGCTGGACTGCGTGCCGATCTCGCCGCGTCGCAGATCGCCGGGCTGATCATCGCCCGGTACGTCCTGCGACTGCCCGATCTGGTCGCCGCCCCGGTCGACGACCTGGTGGTCCGGGTCGGGGCCACCGTCCAGCGCTACCTCTTCGACTGACGCGCTCCGTCCCGGACCCCGACTTCGCGTGAGATGCAGCACCCGCGCAGTCGTGATCTGGAAATCGCCCTTGACGCCGACCCGGGCGTGTGGATAATTCATCTTATGGTGAATAACACGCTCTCGCCGCCGACCACCGTCGTCGACCTGAGCGACATCGGTCCCGACGATCTGTCCGAGGTAGGGGGCAAGGCGCTCAATCTCGGGCGGATGCTGCGGGCCGACCTACCCGTGCCGCCCGGCTTCTGTGTCACCACCCCGGCGTACCGCCGGGTCGTCGGCGACCGCCTGACCGAGTCGATCGTCGCGGTGACGGCCTCGGTCCGGACCGGGCACGACCGCCTGGCCGCGCAGCTCCGCCAGATCGTCCTCAGTGCCCCGGTGCCCGACGATCTGGCAGCCGACATCACCGCCCGCTACCGCTCCCTCGGTGACGACGTACCGGTGGCCGTCCGATCCTCGGCAACCGCCGAGGATCTTCCCGGGGCGAGCTTTGCGGGCCAGCAGGACACGTACCTCAATGTCGTCGGCGCCGAGGCCGTGCTGGACGCCACCCGGCGCTGCTGGGCCTCGCTGTGGACCGAGCGTGCGGTCAGCTACCGCATCACCCAGGGCATCGACCACGCCGAGGTCAGCCTGGCGGTCGTCGTCCAGCGCATGATCGACGCGGAGGTGGCCGGGGTGATGTTCACCGCCAATCCTGTCACCGGCAACCGGCGTCAGCTGGTGGTCGACGCCAGCCCGGGACTGGGCGAATCCGTCGTGTCCGGAGCTGTCAACCCGGACCGCTTCGTCCTCGACGGCGCCACCGGCGCGGTGGTCGAGGTCACGGTGGGCGACAAGCGCACCGCTGTCCGGTCGGTGGCCGGCGGCGGCACCCGGACCGTGGACGCGGACGCCTCGGCCGAGCCCTGCCTGACCCCCGCCCAGCTTCGTTCCCTCACCGACCTGGCCGCGGCCGTGGCCGCCGTCTACGACACCCCGCAGGACACCGAGTGGGCTGTCGACACCGACGGGACGGCCTGGCTCACCCAGGCCCGGGCCATCACCACCCTCTATCCGGTCCCGGACAGCCCTTCCTCCGGCGATCGCGTGTTCCTCTGCGCCAGCCTCGCCCAGGGTCTGACGCGACCGATCACCCCGATGGGTCGAGCCGCGTTCCGGCTGATCGGCTCCTCGATCGCCACAGTGGCCGGTCACCCGCCCGCCGACCGCTACCGGGGACCGTCGGGTTTCGTGGACGCCGGTCAACGGATCTTCGTGGACATCACGCCACTCCTGCGCCACCCCCGGGCCCGCCGGATCGCCGTCCGGGTGGCGGGGGTGATGGAGGCGCGCACCAAGGCGGTGCTGCAGCACCTCGAGGACGACCCCCGGTTCGCACCCGACGAGACGACGACCGGCCGAGCCTGGCCGGTGCTGCTCAGGATCTTCGCTCACACCGGGGCACCACTCCGGTTGGTGCACGCCCTGATCGCCCCGACCTCCGCCCTCCGCCGGGTCGATCGGATCGAGCGGGCGGTCCGGGACCGCTGGCGGATCCCGGCGTCCGCGACCGCCACCGATCGGCTCGATGCGGTCGAGGAGCGTCTCGGCACCGACACGTTCCTGGTGATGCCGACGGTCTTCCCGTACGCCGCCGCGGGGCTGATGTCCATCGCGATCGCCCAGCGCCTGGCACCGGCCGATCTGGACCCCGTTGTCTTCGCCGAGGTCCGGCGCGGCCTGCCGCACAACGTGACCACCGAGATGGATCTCGAGCTGTGGCGGCTGGCCAGCCGGATCGGCGCCGACCCCGTGGCCGCCTCGACTCTTGCCTCCGTGTCGGCTCCGGCCGCGGCACAGGCGTACGCGCAGGGGACCCTGCCGCCGGTGGTCCAGGACGGGCTCGCCGGCTTCCTCACCGCGTACGGGCATCGCGCGGTCGCCGAGATCGACCTCGGCATGCCTCGCTGGCGCGACGACCCGACCCACCTGCTCGGGGTGCTCGCCAACTACCTGCAGCTGGATGACCCCGACCTCGCCCCGGAACGACAGTTCGCCGACGGCGCCCGGATCGCCGCGGCCGCGATCGATCGGATCGTCGGGGCCACCCGTCGCTCCGGACCGGCCGGGCCGTTGCGCGCGATCGTCGTCGGCCTCGCCCTGGACCGGGCGCGACACCTGATCGGACTCCGGGAGCGGCCGAAGTCCCTGTGGGTGTACGCGCTGGCGGCCGCCCGTGCCCAGCTGCAGGCGGTCGGCGACGGCGCCGTGGCCGCCGGGGCGATCGAGAACCGAGACGACATCTTCTTCCTGGACCTGCCGCAGGCCCGGCGGGCGCTCGCCGGGGTCGACCGTCGGGCCGAGGTGCGCCGGAACCGGGAGTCCTACGCCGTCGAGCTGCGCCGCCGTCACATCCCTCGGGTGCTGCTGTCCGACGGCACCGAGCCGGAGACCCTGATCCGCACCGAGACTCCGGACGGTGCCCTGGTCGGCAGTCCAGCCTCGGTCGGCGTGGTCAGCGGCCCAGCCCGGGTGATCCTGGATCCCGCCGGGGCCCACCTGGAGCCGGGCGAGATCCTGGTGGCCCCGTCGACCGACCCGGGCTGGACCCCCCTGTTCCTCACGGCCGCAGGCCTGGTCATGGAGATGGGCGGATCCATGTCGCACGGCGCGGTGGTCGCACGGGAGTACGGTCTACCGGCCGTGGTCGGCGTGCCCGACGCCACGAGCCGGATCAGCACCGGTCAGTGGGTGACCGTCGACGGTGCCGCGGGTTCGGTGGTGCTCGCCGAACCGGAGTCGATCACCGCTGCGTCAAAGGCACCCCGACCGGGGCCAGATGCCGCCGACACGCCGTGAGAACGCCCGGCTGGGGGCACTCTTCCGCAGCACGGTCAGCTCGGCCACCGGCTGAGCAGCAGGAGAACGCAGCCGGCAGCGGCGGACACCGTCCGCAGGTGGTTCAGCCGGGTCCAGTCGCTCAGGTAGGTCCGCCACGCCTCGAGCGTGGCGGGGGCCGCCGGGTCGAGTGACGCCAGCGCCTCGTTCCGGGGCACGTGGTAGCCCATGGTGAGCAGCACGCAGACCAGGTACGTCGCTGCACCGGCCAAGACGAGCCCCCAGCCCGGCCCACGACCGACGACAGCCGACACTGCCAGCCCCACGGCGAGCAACGCCGTGCCGATCAGAGTCAGCATGAACACCGGGCTGTGGGCTGCTCGGTTGATCTCCTGCATCGCCCGGACGCCGACGGCGGCCGGGGCCCGTCCCAGCCCTGTCATCACGAAGCTGGAGAAGGCGAGAAACGCGCCGGCAGTCAGTCCGGCCCCGACGGCGGCCACCAGGATCGCCCAGCTCAGCAGCGTCCCGCTCGCCGAGTCGGCGGTCATCCGTGCCTTCGAGTCATGCTCACGAGTCAACCGCTCGAGATCGGGACGATCCATGCGTTATCGACTCCACTTCCTGCGTTATCGTCTCACCATGGATGATCTCGCGGCGCTTCTCGACGGTCCCCGGGCCCGCGGGGCCTTCACCCTCAAGGTCGTGATGACGGCGCCCTGGGGCATCGACGTCCGCGACGAGGCCCCCTTGTCGGTGCTCGCGGTCACCGCCGGCGAGGCCTGGCTACGGGTCGACGACGAGCCACCGTCGGTGCTGCGACCGGGGGACGTCGCGCTCCTGCGCGGACCCGACCCCTACCTGGTCGCCGACGGCCCGTCGACCCCACCGGACGTGTCGATCCTGCCCGGTCAGGTCTGTGTCGGCCCCGATGGTCAGCACCTCGACCAGGCGATGAGCGTCGGCGTGAGCACCTGGGGCAACAGCTCTGCCGGAGAGACGACCATGCTGGTGGGCACCTACACATCCGACGGGGAGATCGGTCGACGGCTGGTCGAGGCGCTCCCCCGGGTGCTGATGCTCCGGGCCGGCGACCTGGGCAGCCCGCTGACCGACCTGTTGGCCGCGGAGCTCAACACCCCACGGGCGGGCCGACGGGCAGCGCTGGATCGGCTGGTCGATCTGCTGGTGATCGACGTCGTCCGCACCTGGGTCCGCGACGGCGAGACCACCCCCACCTGGCTCACCGGTGGCGCCGACCCGTGCGTCGCCCTGGCCCTGCAGCTGATCCAGGACGGCTGCGCGGAGCCCTGGACGGTCGCCTCCCTCGCGAGCGCGGTCGGGCTGTCGCGGGCCGCGTTCGCCCGCCGGTTCACCGAGGCGGTGGGCCGCGCTCCCATCGCGTACCTCACCGACTGGCGGATGACGGTCGCCGCCGACCTGCTGCACGAGCCGGGCTCAAGCGTCTCCGCCGTCGCCGCCCGCGTGGGGTATCCGAGCCCGTTCACCTTCAGTGCCGCCTACAAGCGGCACTTCGGCGCGAGTCCCCGCCATCACCTGCAGGCGTCGGCATGAGTGACACCCGCAGGTCCCCGATCCGGCCTGGCGACGATGGGCTGCGGGTCGGCTACGTGCCCGGCGTCACCCCCGACAAGTGGGCTCGTTCGTGGCGCGAGCGCCCGGCCCGGACCCGGCTGCGCCTGGTACCTCAGGAGGAGCCCGAGGCCGAGGCGGCCGTCCGGTCGGGTGATCTCGACATGGCCCTGGTCCGGCTACCGGTCGAGCGCGAGGGCCTGCACCTGGTCCGGCTCTACGACGAGGTCGCGGTCGTCGTCGTCGCGCGCGATCACCCGGTCGCCGCCTACGACGAGATCGATCTCGCCGACCTCGCCGGCGAGCAGTTCATCGCCGGCCCGCCAGACGGTCTGGCTCCCACCGTCGACCAGCTCGACTTCCGGGCCATGACCGCCCAGGAGGCCATCGAGGTCGCCGCCGCCGGCACGGGCGTCGTCGTGCTGCCCATGTCGGTCGCCCGGCTGCATCACCGGCGAGACGTGGTGCACCGGCCTGTCCGAGGTCTGCCACCGACGACGATCGCCCTGATCTGGCGGGTGGAGCGGGACGACGAGCTCACCCAGGCGTTCGTCGGGGTGGTCCGCGGCCGTACGCCGCGCAGCTCCCGCGGCTGACCCAGCGATCCTTATTCAACCAAGCAGTTGACAAGACCTTCCGATGCTCCTACAGTCGTAATCAACCAAACAGTTGAGGAAGGGGTCTCATGGCCGATCAGCTCTCCCGGGTCTTCTCCGCCCTCGCGGATCCGACCCGGCGTGACCTGGTGACGCGGCTGACGGTTGCCGACGCCACGGTCAACGAGCTGGCCGAGCCGTACGAGGTCAGCGTGCAGGCGATCTCCAAGCACCTGAAGGTGCTCGAGGACGCCGGCCTGGTGACCAAGGGCCGCAAGGCGCAGACCCGACCCGTCCACCTGGAAGCG
>DATDAP010000573.1:0-16580 GCA_036525335.1 Microlunatus sp.
ACGACGGCCTCGACATCTGCAAGACCGGGTTCAACCGGCAGTGGACCGGCTACGTCAAGGGCGAGGTCTGGGTGAACGGCTACTACTACAAGGCCGAGGACTGGGACGACAAGTGGCTCGCCTGCGGGGGCAGCTGATGTACCGCTGGCTGATCAGCGCTCGGCCGCCGGTCGAGAACAAGAAGCCGGTCGAGTACCTGCCTGGCCCGAGCACCGAGCCAGAGGGCCTGCCGGCCGGGGAGATGCTGCTGCAGTACCCCTACCTGGCCAGCCTCGAGTGCGACTGGCTGGACCAGCACGACCAGGACGGGATCGCTCGAGTCGACGAGTTCCTCATCCTGCACGGCGAGGCGATCGAGTACGCCCAGGCGGCGCACGACCTGTCCATCTGGCTGCTTGATCAGGTGGTGCTCACCATCCCGGGCAGCCACTGGATCTTCCGGCCCTACAACACCTGCGCGGTGCAGGTAGGCAACAACGACTCGGTGATGCTCGACCCGTACCGCACGGTGCTGCATCGGTTGGAGAACCGCCACCCGATCACCGACGACCTGATGAACTACGCCCAGACCCTGACAGGAGCGTGAATGACAGCCAAGGGAAACCGGCTGAGAAAGCGGTGCATGCGCCGCGGCCACCGCTGGGGCAACTACATCCTGTTGCCCTTCCAGTTCTGCCAGCGATGGCGCTGCGACGGGACCCGGGTCAACCCGGACTACCCGATGCCCGAGCACGTGCGCGAAGAGATGCAGCTGTGGGTGGCCCGCCAGGAAGGGAAGGCCTGGCGGGCCTCCGAGCAACCCCGACACCAACCCCCAAGGAGAGAGACATGACCGATCTGTCCACCTACGAAGGACGTCGAGCCGCCTGGGCCGACGAGCTGGACTCCGACCGCTACGAGCAGTACACCGGCGGCGCGTTGCGCCTGCGCTACCAGAACATCGACACGGACGACCCCACGATGAAGCCGCAGTGCTGCTGCCTCGGGGTGGGCTGCGAGCTGGTCATCAAGCACGCCCCGGAGCTGCTCGGCCGAGCCGCCTATGCCAGCAAGTACTCCTACCAGCACCCCAACCTGGACCCGGACCTACAGCAGCAGGTCTCCTTCATGCCGAAGGAGGCGTACGACTGGTTGGGACTGCCCGGCGGCAACCCGACGGCGACCCTCGACCAAGCGTTCATCGAGGCGTTCGAGGCGCTGCAGCTGGAGCGGAGCGAAGCCGGCGAGGAGCCGATCCTGCTGACCAACCCGCACACCGACCGAGCCACCAACCAGCTGCTGGAGGGGATGTCGCTGGAGCTCGCTGGCATGAACGACGCCAAGGTCCCGTTCACCCTGATCGCCGGGCTGATCCGGCGCGAGTGCCTGGACCACGTGCAGACCGGCGTGCCGGCGGCGATCAGGGTATGAGCGAGGAGCAGCCGAAGCCAGCCCGGGTGCTGATCGAGGTCGTCTCCGGCTTCCTGCCGGGCACGCCGATCCCCGAGATGACCAAGCAGTGGGCGGTCACCTCCGAGGAGTGGGACGGCGGCAGCGAGAAGGGGTTCGCCATCCTGGCCCAGCGCAACGGCCAGGCCCTGGGCTACGCCATGCTGCTGATGCTGAGCCCGGACTCCACGAACTGGGTGCGAACCGATTGGATCTGGCTATGAGCGAGCAACCGACCCAACAGGTCTGCCCACGAGCCCCGAACGGCGAGACCCACCACCTGGTCCCGAAGCAGTTCGGGGCGGTGCAGCGGATGGTCTGCGCCTACTGCGGCAAGTCCGAGCGGACGCTGCGGGCCCTCGGCCGGCTAGGAGCCGGAGAGGAAGAGGACCAGCAGAGCCCCCAACAGCCCGGACAGCCAGATCAGGGCCAGCCCGGCGATCCCAACCAGGACCAGGGACAGCAGGACGGTGAAGTGCCAGACCCGCTGCAACCGATTCACGTCGACCCCCCTGGGCCAAGTCAACCAGTCACACCCGAATAGGAGACGCGAATGGCCAACGACACGAACAAGAACGGCGGACCGCCCTACCAGCCCTTCTCTCTGGCGCTGCAGGCGGACCTGCTGAAGGCCATGCTGGGCGCCGACCCGAGGATCCAGGCGAAGTTCGACGAGGACCGCCACTTCGCCACCTCGGTGCTGCTGATGGCCCTGGCCAACGGCAAGATCATCGCTGAGGCAGTCGGAGCCGACGAGCCCTTCAAGGTCCCGCGGTGACCGTCGACGGGCTCACCCTCGGGCTGATCATGGCCGGCTCCTTCTGGGTCGGCTGGGTCTGGCGCTGGCTGAACGGGCCGAAGAAGTCCGAGCTGAAGCTGCTCCGCTGGGACAACGCTGCCAAGGCTGCCGAGATCGCGGTGCTGCGCCGGAACCTGTCCACCGACAAGGACGGCCTGCCGCACCTCGAGGAGCAGGAGGAGCGCCGGTGAGGACATGACTGATGAGCAGACGACACGAGCGTGGCTTCTGCAGTGGCGTGAGCCCGGAGGAGAGTGGGCGCTCTGGATGACGGGTGGTCCGATGCCGCTCCGCAAGGTGCTGAACGAGTACCGACGCGAGGCCGGGCATCTGGAGTGGCGCATCGTGAAGCAAACCCTGACGGAGGAGGTACTGGAGTGGTGAGAACCAAAGGCGAGGGTGACGGCTGGAGCCGGCAGCCGCTCAACCCCGCAATGGTCAAGGTCGGGCTGACCCTGGACGACTGGGTCTACCGCAAGGAGATCGAGGACGGGGTGCTGATCGTGATCTGCTCCCCGGACCGTGGCTCCGGCTTCCACCTGTCGATCAGCCATCAGGTGCAGGGCCAGCCCGGCCGCTACCCCGGCTGGGACGAGATCATCGAGGCCCGGGAGCGCTTCACCCCGGACAGCATGAGCCTGGTGATGCACCTGCCCACCAGGGCGGAGTACGTCAACCTGCACAACACGACCTTCCACCTCTGGGAGATCGAGCAGGGGTACTGCGAGCACTGCGACGACGAGCCCCCACCGGGGACCACCTGCCCGAAGTGCTACCGAAGCACCCCACGAACCACCTGACGGTGGTAATATTGCACGTAGAGCCCCTGACTCCGGCTTGTGCTGGTTAGCCTCCCCTGTCTGACCTACCCGCACCGGCGTCAGGGGCTTTTACGTGCCCGGAAACGAAAGGAGATGACGGTGACCGTGACGAAGAAGGAAGGGGGTGACGCTCGTCCGCTGCTCGAGTTCGACTACCCGTGGATCAGGGCCTGGGGAGCCTACATCGACGCCACCCGTCCGATGATCGAGGCGATGCTGGAACGAGCTCGTAGGGACGACGCGCCGGAGACCGCGTTCTGGTGGGAGCCGGACCGGGAGATCGACGACAACCACTGGGATGACGAGGTGGAGCGTTGGGTTCCGACCTCGATCGTCCCGGCGCACTGGGACGAACTGCTCTCGCTGATGCACGGTTCGACCCGCCAGTCCCATATCACCGATGCGCGAATCTTCCTGTGGGACTGGGGGATGAGCCGGGAGATCTACATCCCGCGTGACATCCTGCGCGCCTGGCTCGGCGAGACCATCCTCGACTCGCCGCCGGACCGGTGGTAGAAGTTATGCCACGGATCCCTACCTATGCACCGGCGCTACGCGCCAATGCACCTACACCCGACATCGGCTCTCCGCTGATGAGGATGAAGCAAAGGCTGACCAGCCCTCCAGCAAGGGATGCAGCAAATCCCGGGGGCTGCCTGCCGGCAACCGGCCAACCCGGGGCTACCCTCGGGATCACTCGCCCGCGCCCCGTCTTGGCCTGACGTTAGCACGCTCGACCAAGTCATAATGTTTTACCACCCGCACCGAACAAGGAGATCAGACCATGCACCGCAGCATCACCACGATCGACGGACGACCTGTCCTGCACACCACCAACGGGGTCGACACCCGCACCTCCCCGCTCTACCTGAAGGAGCTGAAGCCCTACCGGCCGGACCCCAACGGCTTCGTCACCGAGCTGGCCGACAACATCATCGACGTCGTCAAGAGCCACCCAGCCCTCCACGACCAGGGCAGCTGGCGGACCGCGCTCTGGGCCGAGCGCGGGGACGAGGGCTACCAGGACCTGCAGGCGCTGCTGGTGGTCCCGGCCCCGAAGGGAGAGAAGGCCTGCGGGACCGCGATGTGCATCGCCGGCTGGGCCGGTGAGCTGACCGGGGCCGACTGGGCGGTCGACGCCGACAGCATCGGCAAGGTCGGTGGCCACCAGGAGTCGCTGATCACCACCCAGTCCTGGTGGGACGCCAAGTCGCCCTGCGACGCCTACCCGGCGAGCCAGCTCGACTTCAGCGCCATGAACCCGTTGGTGCGCCTCAGCCTGGTCAAGCGCGGTTTCACCGAGCAGCACCTGCACACCTCCGTCAGCATCTACGCGTGCGGTGAGCTCGGGTTGCTCCACGGTGACTGGCTCGGGCTCTTCGAGGGCGACAACAGCATCGACGACATCGAGGAGATCATCAGCCTCTACCACCGCTACGGGGTGGTCCCGAACGATGCGGCGATCGCGCAGCGCTGGCCCGAGGACGTCAAGGAGTTCGAGAAGACGGAGGACGAGTCCCTGGTCGAGTACCGCGGGCTCGACTTCCACCTGACCGGCTGCGGCCGAGCCGCCAAGCAGGACGAGCTCGACCTGGCCGGCGTCTGATCCCTCCCATCCCAACGGAGTGTCCCGGGCCCCCTACCAAGGGGTCCGGGACTACCGTCGGAAGACCCGTTGTCTGGAACGGAAGGAGATCCGACGATGCCGTCACCCCTACGGCCGCCCAGTCCCGGAATGCTGCCCGAGGACCCCGACTATGCCCCAACCAGCTACGAGGCGATGCTGATCAGCGCGCTGCTCGACTCCGGGTCGTTCACCCCGGAGGTCCACCACGTGGATGCCAGCCACATCATCGGCTGGTCCAAGCTGTGGGACACCGCCATCGAGTACCAGCAGCTCTCCGGCACCGCCCCACCGCTGACCCTGATCGCCCGGATGTACCCGGAGTTCAGGCACTTCCCGAAGATCGACGTCGCCTGGGCCGCGGCCAAGGTCCTCGAGGAGGCGGCCAGCCGGGACCTGCGGGCCCGGACCATGACCAGCCTCAAGGCACTGGCCGAGGGCGACCTGGACGAGGCGTACAACGCCTTCGAGAACCTCGTCCGGCCCCGTGGCCACCACAAGGCGCCGGCCGACCTGTTCGACGCCTCCCGGGTGATCCGGCCCTTCGACCGGGAACGGATCGAGGTGCCCTACCCCAGCCTGCGGCGGATGCTGCGCGGTGGGCTGGAGCACGGCGAGTACCTGATCCTCGCGGCGCGTCTGGCCCAGGGGAAGAGCCACGTGATGTGCCGGTTCATGTCCTCCGCCCTGGCGGCTGGCTGGCGGTGCGCGTGCATCAGCCTCGAGATGCCGGCCAGGCAGGTCAACCTGCGCACCCTCAAGCACCTGGCCGGGTCCGACAAGGGGCTCTTCGACGCGCTGTCCAGCCCGGACGAGATCGTGGTCAAGAAGGCGGTCGCCCAGCTTGCCGAGCACGTCCCGGGACACCTCGACGTCTTCGACCCGTCCTTCGGCTCGGTCGGCACCACCTCGATGGTGCACGAGCTGGCCCGCGACTATGACGCCGTCTACATCGACCACCTCGGCCTGATGAAGACGGCGAACCAGAAGCGAGCCGTGGAGGACTGGCGGGTGATGTCCAACATCTCCAACGTGATCCGAGAGGTCACCTTGGAGACCGACACCACGGTGATCGGGATCGCCCAGGTCAACCGGACCGGCGACCGGAAGGGCTCGATGGCCCTGCCCTCCCCGGCCGATCTGGCCCAGGCCGACGCGCTGGGGCAGGACGCCACCGCGGTGATCACGATGAAGCGGCTGTCCCGGCACATCATGAAGTACGGGCTGGCCAAGTCCCGCGAGGGAGACACCGGCACCTTCTACAGCTGGTTCGACCCGGAGGGAAACCGCTGGGAGGAGCTACCCCGGGACTTCGCCCTCGAGCAGTCCCGCGACGACATCCAACTCGACGAGTGAGGTGGTAATATTCAATGGTTGGCGACGCCTATGTTGTCCAGCCTCTTCCCACGAAGCCCTCGGCCATCTCCCCGGCCGGGGGCTTCCTTGCTGTACCGACCCCAAGGAGAAGAACATGCCCGACCCGAAGGACATCCTGACCACCGCGCGCGTCGACGAGCTCGTCGAGGCCTGCATGATCGACGCCAGCACCGCCCCGATCACCTCGGCCATCATCGGCCGCGGGATCATGAACGACTTCGTCTTCGTCCCGGACAAGATCGAGGAGCACCACGAGGAGATCCACGAGCTGCTGCTGGCGCTGCCGGACACCTTCCAGCAGGAGGGTGGCGGCGGCTGGTCCTTCCTCAACATGTGCATGACCAAGGACGGGGTGCAGTGGACCGGGCTGCACTCCGAGCAGGAGGCGCTGATGTGCCTCGGCCAGGCTGCCGGCTGGCTGGGGGTCATCGCCCGCTTCCTGTGGAAGGCACTGCCCGGCGAGATGCCCTACGTCACGGTGCTGAGCGAGCGCAAGCCGGTCGAGATGGCCAGCGCCGAGGTGGTCGAGGAGATCAACCAGCAGATGCTCGAGCACATGGCCATGCACGAGCACGAGCACGAGACCGTGCCGATCGAGGAGCGAATGGTGACCATCTCGACCCCGCCGTGCATCCACTGCGGCAAGCCCGGCGAGGTCACCCTGCCCAAGGAGGCCTGGGAGCGCTACAACGCTCGCAACGGCCAGCACATCCAGGTCGCCTGGCCGGAGGGCAGCGCGGCTGAGCGCGAGCAGCTGATCAACGGCACCCACGGAGAGTGCTTCGAGGCGATGTTCCCCGCCGACGAGGAAGAGGGACTCTGATGGCCCAGCTGCCCCCGGACGGCGAGTGGCTGGTCCAGCAGATCGGCGACCAGGTGGTCGTCTTCCAGCGGTACACCGAGGAGGAGGTCGTCCGCTTCCCGGCCCGCGACGGCAGGCTCGCAGCCATGGCCCAGATGGTCATCTACGACAGCGATCGGCTGACCGCCGAGCAGAAGTCGATGGCCCACTTCTGGTCCGGCTACTTCTACGCCCACGCCACCCTTCGCCCAGCACAGGTGGTGGTGGACTGATGCCCGACACCAAGGAGCAGCCGAGCTTCACCTGCCCGCGCTGCGGCCGGACCAGCTATCACCCGAAGGACGTCGAGTTCGGCTACTGCGGGCACTGCCACGACTACACCGGCAACGAGAGGACGGAGCGGTGAGCGACGGGATGCTCAACGACCCGGACTTCAAGGCCTTCGCGGCCGAGGTCCACGCCCACCTGATCCCGATGATCATGGGCTCGTCAGCCAGCATCAGCCTGCTGCCGCAGGGCGAGGCCGACGTCAAGTACGCCATCGAGCTGGGCCTGACCCTCATGCTCGACAAGCCGCTGATCATCATCGCGCCGAAGGGTCGGGTGGTCCCCGAGCGTCTCGCCCGGGCGGCCGACGCGGTGCTCGAGATCGACTGGGAGGACGAGGCGGGGTTCGCGGCCGCGCAGGAACAGATCATGGTCAAGGTCAAGGAGATCTTGGGAGAGGACGAGGAGGAGCACGATGACCAACGCCCTAGATAGGGAGAACCACGAGTACAACCGGCGCAGCGCCGAGGCGGCCGAGAGCACCCTCGACGAGCTGACCGCGATCCGAGTCGCGCTCGAGCGGATCGCCACCGTCCTGACCGATATCAGGGACCAGCGGTGACCAGGCCACGGAAGGCGCCAGCCGACTCGCCGAGCACGCTGAAGGACCCGGACTACCAGAGACGCGAGCGGGCTCGTCGCAAGGCGGAGGACGAGCGCTACGCGGCGCTCTGCGGGCCGGTGGTCAACGTCAGGTCGAACAAGAAGGCCATCCGAGGCGCGAGACCGCGTCTGACCATCTTCGACGAGGCAGGTGACCTCGATGAACCTCGGACAGACGCTTGAGGAGGTGCTGGTCAGCGGACAGGGGATCGAGCGTCCCTTCCGCTGCAGCCAGCACGACGACCGGCTGGCCTCCGCCAGCGTCAACGTGCTCAAACAGGTCTGGTACTGCCACGCCTGTGGAGCCAAGGGCAAGGTCGACGACAAGCGGGCCCCGAGCGTCGAGGCCCTGCTCGCCCTGATGAACCCGGAGAAGGCGGCCCGGCACTACCCGGACGCCTACCTCGAGCTGTTCAACTGGCCCGGGAAGAAGTACTGGGACAGCCGGCTCGCCCCGTGGGTCACCCACCTGCTCGACATGGGCCAGGACCCACTGACCGGCGATGCCACCTTCCCGGTGTACACCCCAGCCGGGGTGCTTGCCGGGGTGGGGCGCCGGCACGTCACCGAGGACAAGTCGACCCGCTACCTCTACCCGAGGGACTGGTCGGCAGCGTCCAGCCTGTTCGGTGCCCGGGACTACCCGAACCACCCGGTGATCTGCCTGGTGGAAGGAGCCGCGGACGCTGCCAGCGTGTGGGAGGTGGGCGCCCCGGCCTTCGGGGTCTACGGCTCCGGCCTGCACGTCCCGCAGGTCGCGCTGACGTCCCGGTTCAACGCCCGGGTGATCCTGCTCGGCTTCGACATGGACAACGCCGGCGAGCTCGCAGTCTCCCGGGCCTTCGTCCAGCTCAAGGGGATGGCCGAGATCAAGCGGGTCCGCTGGCCGAAGAACGACCCGGCCGACTGCACCCCGGGCCAGCGTTGGGCTGCTCTTCGCCGGGCTGTCGCCCTCACCGACTACGGTGAGCAAGTATTACCACTATGGCGACAACGGGTCGCCTGGGGGATGGACAGGCACAAGCGATTCGTGGAGGAATCAGCATGGCAGAGGACATGATCCTGGCTCCGGAAGAGGACGAGCCAGGCAAGCAGGTAGAGATCGAGAAGCGGGCCACCGTCGCTGGGCCGGACACCGAGGAGCAGCTGCGGATCCTGCAGAACCTGCAGGCCTCGATCAGGGTTCCCGCGGCCACCAAGCGGCGCTACGAGAACCTGCGCAACAGGCTGACCCGCCAGCTCTCCGACGAGGGCGCCCGGTGGTTCCTGGACGACCACGGGGAGAAGTGGCTCGGCTACGTCGTCACCCCGGAGTACACCGTGCTCGACGTCGACGAGGCGTTGCGGATGGTCGAGGAGGACGAGCTCGACCCCGAGGTGCTCGAGCAGATCGCACCTCGCCAGGCGAGTCTCGAGGGGGTCAGGGAGGCGTTGGTCCGCGAGGACGGCAAGAAGCTGACGCCCTACCAGATCGCCAAGCTGCTCTCCTTCGAGAAGCGCACCCGGCACATCAAGTACGTCCGGCCGCTGGAGGAGCGTGATGCCGGGCAGTGAACGGCGCCGCTACCGCACGCCGGCCGAGATCGCACGGGTCACCTTCCCGCAGATGGCCCGTGAGCTCGAGATGACCGACACCGAACTGCGCCGGGCACTGTCCCGGGCGGCTCGGCTCGGGCTCTACGTCCCGCAGATCCGACCCGGCAGGGACAAGCACCAGCACACCTACGACGCCGTGCTCATCGAGGTCATCAAGGCGATGACCGGCGTCCCCTACCGCCAGCCCCCACACCCGGGGGACTGGCTGACCCGATACGAAGGAGAAGCACCGCATGCCCGACCAGAGCCTGGAACGTCCGACGACCCGAGGTCGCCGACGCCCGGAGATCGCTGAGGCGATGCTCACCGACGACGCCGCGGACACCGACACCAGTGACTACGGCGCTGACGCCTCCAACGAGCAGACCTACGTGGGTCTGGCCGAGGGAGACACGCTGGTGGCCAAGGTCGCCTTCAACGGCCAGACCGACCTGGGGGAGGCCTGGTTCACCCTGGGCGCCACCACCCGGGTCTTCGAGGGCGAGGGCTACGAGGACGCGATCGACCGTCTTCGCGACGTCGTCAACGGCAAGGTCATCGAGCTCGGAGGAGACCTGATCGACCGGATCGACGAGCTGCGCGCCCAGCAGCTCGAGGCCACCCAGGACCACCGCATCACCCCACGACAGGGCTGAACACCCAACAAGGAGAACCATGTCCGACCAGATCGACCTTTCCCAGTTCCACTTCGGCGACCGGATCGCCGACGACTACCCGCCAACTGCAGGCGGCGACCAGTGGATCCGCGGCTTCCAGCCCGGAGCCACCCAGATCCGGATCTGCCCGGTCTCCGCGACCAACCGCGACGGGCGGACCGTCACCGGCTACAAGGCGTGGGTCAAGGCCCGCGAGCACTACGACAACAACCTGCGGATCTCCTACCCCTGCATCGAGGAGTACGGCGGCACCGAGCCGGACGGGGTGGGCTGTCACCACCCGGACGAGCGCGTGCGCAAGCGTCCGCAGAAGTGGTACTTCAACGCCTTCGACAAGGACGGCGAGCTGCACATCTACAAGATCGGGCTCACCCTCTGGGACATGTTCAAGGCCGCCCAGGACATGGCGCAGGGCGAGGACCCGACCAACACCCAGCCGCTGTCCGAGCGGGACTACCACATCATGAAGTCCGGCAACGACCTGGGCACCAAGTACTTCGCCCAGGGCGGCAACGCCTACCCGGTGGACTTCTCCGGGGTCCAGCTGCACGACATCGGGGAGGCGCTGCGCGTCTCGGCCGAGGAGGCCCTGGCGATCTACTCCGGTGACAGCCCGCTGGCCGACGACCTGGTCGACTACGCGGACGGCGACGAGGGGAACTGGGCCACCCAGATCAACGACCGGGTGGCAGCCGCCGGTGGTCCGAAGATCCAGCCCAAGGGTGCCGCTGAGGCTCCCACTGGTCGGATCCAGCCCAGGGGTGCCGCGAAGGCCGCGGCAGCGCCCACCCCGTCGGCGGCCAAGCCGGACGAGCCGGTCACCCGTGTCACCCGGCCGGCGACGAAGAAGGCCACGGCCAAGCGGGCCGCTGCCCCACCGCCTGAGCCCACGCCGGAGCCGGCAGCCTCGAACGGGGTGACCATCGACAACCTGATGGACCTCGAGCTGGTCGACCTGCAGGCCTGGGTGGCCGAGCACGCGCCGGCCGGCTACGAGCTCCCGCCCAACATGAGCCGCTCGCGACTCTACAAGGTCGGTGTCGCCATCCTCGAGGGGGACGACCCGCCGTTCTGATCGAACCCGTACACCGTGACGGGGAGCGAGGGCAGTTCTCGCTCCCCGTCCGGGTCACTCCGTGGAGGAGGTGTTTCCGATGGTACCCAGCGCCGACCCGTACTGGTCGTTGCACAGTCATTCCGTCCACAGCGTCTATGACGCCCTACCCCAGGTCGGCGCCATGGTGGCGAAGTCCGTCGAGCTCGGCTACCCAGCGCTCGGCCTGACCGACCACCGCAGCGTCTCCGGCTCGATCCAGCTCTACAAGGCCTGCCGCAAGGCCGGCATCGAACCGCTGCCCGGCATCGAGCTCGACGTCTACCTCGACACGACCCTGATGCAGCGCAAGCCGAAGTTCCACCTGACCGTGGTGGCCTACAACGAGCGCGGTTACCGCAACCTCGTCCGGCTCGCCACGCTGTCCGCCCAGAAGTTCTGGTACCTGCCCCGGGTCGACTTCGCCGACCTGGCCCAGATGGCCGAGGACGGGGCCACCCAGGGGCTCGCTGTGGCCACCGGATGCTTCTTCGGTGTGCTACCCCAGACCCTGATGCGCCAGGGCCCTGCAGCGGCCGTGCACGTCGCTCAGGCCCTTGCTGGCTGGTTCCCTCGGGTCTACGTGGAGCTGCAGAACCACGGCATCGAGGAGCACGGCGCCCGGATCGTCGAGGACATGCCGTGGACCGCCGGCTGGACCGACGACAGCCTGCTCGAAGCGGTCTGGGCCGTCTCCGAGCGAGCCGGGCTGCCGGTCGTGATCACCCGGGACAGCCACTACATCGACGAGGAGGACAAGGCCAAGCACGAGGCCCTCAAGCAGCTGATGACCTTCAGCGAGGACCCCGACGAGGCGCTCTTCCCCGGCGACGGCTACTTCATGACCGACGAGCGCGGGATGCGCCCGTACTTCCCGCCGAAGATGATCAGCGCCGGCATCGACGGGCTGACCGAGCTGGCGAACGTGGCCTACGTCCGGCTGCCGGAGCTGGAGAACTTCAAGCTCAAGGTCCCGGACATCGGCCTGGACGATGACCCGCAGAAGATCCTCGAGGACAAGGTGCGCGCCACCCTGACCCCGTGGGAGGTCAACGACCCGACCACGATGCAATGGCTGCAGGACGAGTTCGACGTTTGGCGCTCCTCGGAGATGGCCACCTACGCTCTGCTCGTCGACGGGGTCTGTGGGTTCATGCGCGAGCGCAAGATCCGCTACATCGCCCGCGGCAGCGCGTCCGGCTCCTTCGTGCTCTACAAGCTCAAGGTCACCCAGGAGCACCCGATCAAGATGGGGCTGCGCGTCGATCGCTTCCTGTCGATCAACCGGCTCAAGCCGCCGGACGTGGACCTCGACGTCGAGCACACCCGACGTGACGAGGTCATCAACGAGTACCTGGTCAAGAAGTACTACGTCTGCCCGGTGGGCAACCACCGCAAGCTCAGCCTGTACTCCGCCGACGAGGACGGCGAGCTCTCCCGGGGCAGCATCAAGGAGCGCTTCCACACCGTGATGAACAAGCGCGGCACGCCGGTGGACTGGTCCAGGGTCCCGAAGAAGGACAAGGACATGCTCTTCGAGCTGTCCGACCTGAACCTCATCGCGGGCTACGGCCGGCACGCCGCGGGCTACATCGTCGCGCCCAACCAGCAGGTGCTCGACGACCTGCCCAAGGCCCGGATCACCAGCAACAAGGTGCTCGTCACGGCATACGGCAAGAAGGACGTCGAGCAGCTGGGCTTCCTCAAGCTCGATCTGCTCGGGGCCAAGATGCAGACCGCGATCGCGCACATGGAGGAGCTCGCCGGGCTCTCCTTCCTCGAGATCCCGGACAACGACCAGCAGACCTACCGGATGATCGCAGCCGGTGACGTCGACAGCGTCTTCCAGCTGGACGGGCATGCCACCCGGATCGGGGCTCGGCAGATCCGTCCGCGCAGCTTCGAGGACATCATCGCGATCCAGGCGCTGTTCCGGCCAGCTCCGATGAAGTCGGGCTGGACCAACACCTACATCCGCCGGCGGAACAAGACCGAGGCGGTGCCGGAGCAGCACCCGGACATCATGGCCATCACCAAGGACACCCACGGCATCCTGCTCTACCAGGAGCAGGTGCTCGACGTGATCCGCACCCTCGGGGCCACCCAGCTGGAGATGGAGTCGATGCTGGACGCGGTCAAGGCATCCAACGAGTACTCGATCGGGGCGGCCGAGGCGCTCGCCGAGATGATGCCGCGGATCGAGGAGATGGCGCTCGCCCGTGGCTGGTCGGCAGCCGACATCTCCTGGCTGGTCAAGGGGCTCGCCTCCTACGCCGACTACTCGTTCGGTCGGGCCCACGCGGTCTCCTACGGCCGGGTGGCCTACCGGACAGCCTGGATGAAGAGGCACCACCCGCTCGAGTTCTGGTGCGCGATCCTGCGCGCCTACGAGGACTCCGAGACCGTCGTGGTGACCCGCAAGACCAACCAGGCCAGGCGGGACGGGATCGGCTTCCTGGCTCCGCACGTCAACCGCTCGCTGTCGACCTACACCATCGACAAGGACAAGCAGCGGATCAGGCGGGGACTGCTGTCCGTCTCCGGGATCGGGCCACGCTCGGCCGCGATCCTGCAGAAGCAGGCCCCGTTCACCGACCTGACCGACCTGGGGGAGCGGGTCGGCTCTGGGATCACCGGCTCGATCAAGCTGGTCCAACGCGTGCACCCAGCAGAGTGCGGCGGGATGATCAGTGCCCTTCATGACGCCCATGCACTGGAAGGACTGAAACACCGAGATGACTGACGAGACAACCGAGTTCAACTCCAGCGACGCCTTGAACGAGGTGCGCCGGCTGATTGCTCGCAATCAGGACCGAGGGGTCACCGAGGAGGTGACCTGGGACCTGATGGAGGTCTTCGGGGCGCTGGACAGCCACCTCGACGAGGGCGGCGCGCTGCCTGACCAGTGGCGCAACCGCAAGCGCGGCCGACCCCGGGCCACCGAGGAGGGCGAGAAGCTGGACGGGGTCACCCACGGCTCCCGCTCCGGTTACAACAAGGGCTGCCGCTGCAACCAGTGTCGACGAGCCAACCGGGAGCACGCCGCGGACTTCCTAGCCAAGCAGAAGGAGACAAGCAGATGAGCACCCACCCGCACATCACCCACGACGACATCGAGCACCGGTTCGGCTACCACCGGGCCACCTTCCCGGTCGGCTATGACCCGCGCACCACCACCACCCGGTTGACCCGGTTCTCCGGTGATCTCGACGAGGACGGCAACGTCGCCACCGCTCCGCGACACGCGTTCGTACGGCAGACGTTCATCGCGGCCGCCGACGCCCTGATCGAGATCGTGCCGGAAGGCCGCGAGCAGGCGCTGATGCTCACCGCGTTGCAGGAGGCTGCCATGTGGGCCAACGCCGGCGTCGCCATGCAGTCGCCGCTGATCAGGGAGTGAGGGCCGTATGCCCACCCTCAAGGCGCTGATCAACGCCGCCCGCTCGGGGGAGGACCTGATCGTCACCGGCCCGCACTACCGGTGGCTGAAGATGCTCGAGTCCCAGCAGATCTACACCCCGGAGGCGATCGCGCACGCCCTCAAGGTCTACCTGCGCCTCTACAAGCACCCGCGGGCCGGGCGGATCGGAGCATCCAGCCTCGGAGGCTGTCCCAGGGCGGCCGTCTTCAGCTACGCCGGCGCCCCGCAGGTCGCGCCGGACCCGTCCAGCCAGGAGATCTTCGACCACGGCAGCGTGGGACACCTGAAGTGGCAGATGGAGGGCCTGACGATGGGCTACATGAAGAGGGCCGAGGCTTGGGTCGAGGACAAGGACCTGCGGGTCGGTGGCAGCATCGACGCGATCCTGTCCAACAACGACGTCTTCGAGCTCAAGACCTGCGCGCCCAGCGTCTACCGCAGGGTGGTGGCCGAGAACATGTGGCCCCGGGCCGACCACGTCCCACAGGTCGATGGCTACATGCTGCTGCGGGACGTGCCGTACGCCTCGTTGGTCTACGAGGACCGCAGCTACGGGGCCTTCCACGAGTTCCGCCTCGAGCGGGACGCGACCCGGGAGGCGGCCCTGCTGCGCCGGCTGCGGATCCTCAACCGCTACATCGACGAGGACGACCTCCCGCCGATGCTGCCGGACTGCGAGATGAAGACCGGCAACACCTACCGGCAGTGCTTCTTCCGGCTGGTCTGCCCGAAGATGGCCACCGTCACGATGGCCCAAGAGGCCGGCAAGCCGGAGGAGGACTCCGGCCTGCAGGTCGAGCTCGGTACCGAGATCCCGGAGTGGATCGCCAAGATCACCACGATCCTGGCGGAGGTCGACCATGGTTGAGGTCGTCCGGTGCACCAACGGGCCGTACTGCCTCGGTGACCACCACGGCTGGGACTGCCCGGCGTCCGACCCGATGGGCGACGTGCTGGCCCAGATGATGGACCCGAGCCCCAACCCGATCCTCGAGCAGAGCCGGCGGGCGATTCTCAGGACCTGGGGTGTCGAGGTCGAGCCGCTGGAGGAGCGTCATGGGCCTACCTGACTGCATTGGGATCGACTTCGGCGTGCGCCGGATCGCCTTGGGCAGTGCCGACCCGCCGTTCTCCAACCACATCGACCTGGGCAAGAAGCCGCTCGACCGGCAGGTCGAGATCCACCAGCTGACTCGCTTCCTGCGCGGACAGGGGCTCGGACACGCCACCACGGTCTGGGTCGAGCACCCGTTCATGGGCCGAGGCAACTCCAACATCGCCACCGCGATCAGCCTCGGCGAGACGGTCGGGATCATCCGGGGTGCCCGGCTCTGGCTGACGGTGAACATCGTGCACCAGTCCACCTGGAAGGCGGGGCTACTCGGCAACGGCGGTGCCAACAAGGACGAGATCGCGATCTGGCTGGCCACCCACCACCCGCAGCTGTTCTCGATCTGCCTGGACAATCAGGACCGGATGGACGCGATGTGCATCGGGCTCTACGGCAAACTGAGGTTGGAGGGCGTCATCGACCCTCCAACTCCGCGGCTCAAGAGTAGGAAGAAGCGGGCCTGATGAGCGACACCGACGACCCGGACAACGTGCTCGTCTTCCGCAACCCGGCGGGGCAGCCGGTAGCCGTGCCGGACGATGTCGTCACCGAGGCCGAACGGGCCTACCGCTGCTACATGCTCAACATCGGCGGGAAGAGCTGGCAGGAGATCGCCGAGCTCGAGAACTACCCGTCCGCCGGCGCCGCCAAGTACGACGTCGACCGGTACATGGAGGAGGCTCGCAGCCTCGTCGTGGAGGCGAGCCAGCAGAAGATGCTGGTCCGTGAGGTGTCCCGGCTGGACTTCCTGCAGGACCGGATCTGGCCGGGCGTGCAGGCTGGGTCACTGGCTGCCGTCAAGGAGGTCCGGGGCATCATCATGGACCGGGTCCGACTGATCGAGGCCATCGCCCTGCTCAAGCACCTCGAGGGCGGCCGCAGCCACAACACCGTGGTGATCGGGGCGACCTCCGGCTCCGGG
>DATDAP010000574.1:0-4924 GCA_036525335.1 Microlunatus sp.
AGCCCTCGAGCTGGTCGAAGTCCTCCAGCGTCAAGTCGTACGACTGCAGCATCGTGCCCATCGCCCCGTCGCCGATGACGACACGTCGGGACAGCTCACTGCGCAGGTCGGACACCCCTGGAGGATAGTCCGCGAGGGCGCCCGTCGGTCCCGATTCTCGGTCGGTGGCGGCGTCTACAGTGTCTGACATGAACGAGCAGGTGAACGCCGGACTGCGTGGGCTGCGCGATCCACTGGTGGTGGCGACCTTCAGCGGTTGGAGCGATGCGGGCAACGCGGCCAGTGCTGCGGTGGAGCACCTGGCGGAGGCGTATCAGGCGGAGCTGGCCTACGAGCTCGATCCCGACGACTTCTACGACTACCAGGTCAACCGCCCCGAGGTGGCGCTCAATGGCGACGGCGAGCGCGAGATCACCTGGCCGACCACCCGGATCAAGACCGCGCAGCTGGCCGGCGGCCGGGACCTGATCCTGGTGGAGGGCATCGAGCCCAATCTGCGCTGGCGCCAGTTCGGCGGTCTGATCACCTCCGCCCTGCGGTCGGCGAATCCCTCCCGGGTGTTCGTGCTCGGTGCCCTGCTGGCCGACACCCCGCACACCCGGCCCGTGCCGGTCACCACCACGACCCGCGACCCCGGGCTGATGGAGGCGTACGGGATCGGCGAGTCCACCTACGAGGGTCCGACCGGCATCGTCGGGGTGATGGCCGACCTGCTGGCGCGGTCCGGGTTGCCGACGATGTCGGTGTGGGCCGCGATCCCGCACTACGTGTCGCACCCCCCGTGCCCCAAGGCGACACTGGCGATCCTCTCCCAGCTGGAGCGCCTGCTCGACGTGCCGCTCGACTTCGGCGAGCTGCCGGAGCTGGCCCGAGCCTGGGAGCGGGGGGTCAACGAGCTGGCCGCCGAGGACACCGAGGTCGCCGAGTACGTCGCCCAGCTGGAGGAGCAGCAGGACGCCGCCGAGCTGCCGGAGGCCAGCGGCGACGCCATCGCGGCAGAGTTCGAGCGCTACCTCAAGCGTCGAGGGAACTAGGACAGTGTTGTCGTCACTCGCTGTTCACTGCGCGCCTGACTGACTCCGTCTTCCTTCCTCGCTCGCAGACGAAGAGCGTGTCTGCTCGCTCGTCGGTCCAGACGGAGTCGGGCGCTCCGCTCTCGGCCGCTCGCGACGGGCTGCGGACTCATCTTGCGGCGTCGGCGAGCCGGCGCAGCTCGGCGACCATCGCGTCCGGGTCGTCGGCGCCGAACACCGCCGAGCCGGCCACGAACGAGTCGGCCCCGGCCGCGGCGCAGCGCTCGATCGTCTCCACCGACACGCCTCCGTCGACCTGCAGCCAGATGTCGCCGCCGGTCTCGGCCACCAGGGCGCGGGTGCGTTCGATCTTCGGCAGACACAGGTCGAGGAACTTCTGCCCGCCGAAGCCCGGCTCCACGGTCATGATCAGCACCAGGTCCAGCTCGGGCAGCAGCTCGGCGTACGGCTCGATCGGGGTCGCCGGCTTCAGGGCCATCCCGGCCCGCGCCCCGCGCGCCCGGAGCTCTCGCGCCAGGCGGACGGGTGCGGCTGCGGCCTCGATGTGGAAGGTGACCGAGTCGGCTCCCTGCTCCGCGTAGGTCGGCGCCCACCGATCGGGATCGGAGATCATCAGATGCAGATCGAGCACCTTGTCGGTGATCCTCCGGATCGCCTCCATCACCGGCAACCCGATCGTCAGGTTCGGCACGAAGTGGTAGTCCATCACGTCCACGTGCAGGGCATCCGCGCTCGGGATGGTCTCGATCGAGGTCTGCAGGTTCGCGAAGTCGGCCGACAGCAGGCTGGGCATGATCCGGTTGGTCACGCAGCCGACCCTAGCGTCAGCCGCCGCCGGTCAGCGCCAGCCGGCGAGCTGCACCTTCGCCCGGGTCTGCGCCGCCTCGACGGCGGCGTAGGTGGTCGCCAGGCTGCCGAGGTTGTTCCGGCCCGAGATCTCCGGCTCCTGCCCGGACGTGATGGCGTGCGCGAACTCCGTCAGGCTGCCCGCCCGGTCGACGCGCTCCACGACCGGGAGCTCGAGGGTCTCCAGGATCCGGCCCCGACGCACCGTGACCACATCCGCGCGCCACCCGTCCGGGCCGTCGCCACGACTGGTCCACCACACCTCACCCTCGGCGAAGTCCATCCGCCACTCCCCCGCCCACGCGGTCTTCGGGCCACTGCTCACCCAGCTGGCCCGGTAGGAGGCGACCACGTCCTCGCCGCAGTCGATCAGCGCCACCCCCTCCGACGGTCCGGTGAACAGCGACCACTCCGGATCCCAGGTGCGACAGCTGATGGCGGTGACCTCACGGCCGAGCACGTACCGCAGCAGATCGAAGTGGTGGATGGACATGTCCACGAGCAGCGGCTCGGCCAGGGCGTGGTGGGGTCCGGCGACTCCCTCGCGGCCGGAGAACTGGCGGAAGTCGATCTCGACCGCGTGCAGGTCGCCGAGATCACGGTCGGCGATCATCTTCCGTACCGTCTGCACCGCCGGGAAGAACCGATAGTTCTGGCTGACCGCGACGGTCCGCTGCTGCTGGTCGGCCAGGGCGACCAGACTCTCGGCCTCCGCCACGCTGGGGGCGAACGGCTTCTCGATCAGCACGTGCCGTCCGGTCCGTAACGCGGCCTTCGCCGCCGGGACATGTCCCACCAGGCTGGCGGTGACCAGGACCGCCTCCGGGTCGGTGGCGTCGATCGCCTCCTCGACGGTGCTGAAGCAGCGGTCCGGCGTGGTCAGTCCGGCGGCGATGGCCAGGTCCCGGGACCCGGCGAAGACGTCAGCCGTCGCCACCACCTCGACCTCCGGCACCTGGGGGATGACGTTGACCGCCCAGTCCCGCCCGAAACCGCCGAGTCCGACCTGGAGGATGCGCACGGCGGACAAGCCTGCCACAGATCATCGCGTCAGTGAGAACGTTTCAGATAGGCCGCGAACATCGCGTCGGTGCCGTGCCGGTGCGGCCACAGCTGCAGGTACGGACCGGTGAACGCATCGTCGGGCAGCTCGGGCAGAACCTCGGCGGCGGGCACGACGTCGACGTCGTCGCGCCCGGCCAGCACGTCGTCGACCACGCCGACGGTCTCCCGCCGGTGGGGCGAGCAGGTCACGTACGCCACCACCCCGCCCGGCGCCGCGGCGTCCAGGGACGAGGTCAGGAGACTCACCTGCAGCGGGTGCAGCTCCTCGACGTCAGTCTTCGTCCGGCGCCAGCGCGACTCGGACCGGCGACGCAGGGCCCCCAGCCCGGTGCAGGGCACGTCGGCCAGCACCCGGTCGAAGACCCGGCTGCGCCAGGCCGGGCGGGTGCCGTCGGCGACCAGGACGGTCGTCGAGCCGGAGTAGCCGCGGAGCCCCTGACCGACCAGCTGCGCGCGGTGCGGAGCCAGCTCGACAGCGACCAGCCGGGCGGACTGCTGGGCGGCGAGTCCCGTCAGGAGTGCGGCCTTGCCGCCCGGTCCCGCACACAGGTCGAGCCACCAGCCGCGATCGGCCACGGCAGAGATCCGGCTGAGACCCCAGGCGGCCAGTTGGGATCCCTCGTCCTGCACCCCTGCGGTGCCCTGACGGATCGCGGCCAGCTCGGCGGGGTTCCCCGACCAGCTCGCCGCGTACGGGCTCCATCGCCCCGGCTCGGCTCCGGCGTCGAGCAGGTCGTCGACCGTCGTGAGACCGGGGCGGACCACCAGACTGACCGCAGCGGAGTCGTTGTTGGCCAGCAGCGCCGTCTCGACCTGCGCCGCGGGCAGCAGCTCGGCGTACGCCTCCACGATCCACCGGGGATGGGCGGTGCGCACCGCCAGCGCGTCGACCGGGTCGAGCCCGACGGCGAGGTCGTCGGTCCAGTCGTCCCAGGACCGCGCCGCCACCTTGCGCAGCACGGCGTTCACCAGTCCGGTCACCCGCTCGCCGACTGTGGCCGTGGCGAGGTCGACGGTGGCGGCGACGGCGGCGTGGGTCGGCACCCGCATGCTCAGCAGCTGGTGGCACCCGAGCCGGAGCAGGTCCAACACCGCCGGCTGCAGGGTGGCCGTCGCGCGGCCGGAGGCCGCCACCAGGATCTGGTCGTACGTGCCCTCCAGCCGGCAGGTGCCGGCCAGCAGCTCCGTGGCGAAAGCGGCGTCCCGTCCGCTGATCCGCCGCTGGGTCAGCAGCGGTGGCAGCACCAGGTTCGCGTACGCGTCGTCGGTGTGCACGGTGCGCAGTGCGTCGAAGGCGACCCGACGTACGGGGTCGACCGTCCGCCGCCGCCCGGGTGACCGCCGGGCAGGCACGTCAGCTGCCCAGGACTTCGCCGGCGGCGAACGCGATCCCGCGGGCCCAGTCGGCGGCCAGCATGGTCTTCTTGCCCTGCGCCTGCACCTGGCCGAGCTCCAGTCCGGTGCCGTCGCCCGCCGCCACCGTCACCGAGCGCTTGGTCACCGTCAGCTCCCCCGGAGCGCCGGGCCGGTCCGGCACGGGGGTCGCGGAGTTGATCTTGAGTCGGTCACCGCGGAACGTCGTCCAGGCTCCCGGTGCGGGTGCGCAGCCGCGCACGATCCGGTCGAGGACGGTCGCCGGGCGTCCCCAGTCGAGACGCGCGTCGTCCACGGTGATCTTGGGCGCCAGGGTGACTCCGTCGTCCGGCTGCGCCGTGGCGGTCAGACTGCCGTCGGCGATGCCGTCGAGAGTCGACACCAGCAGCCGTGCGCCGCTGACCGACAGCCGCCGCAGCAGGTCGCCGGAGGTGTCGGTCGGCCCGATCGGCTCGGTCACCTCAGCGAAGGTCGGACCGGCGTCGAGGGCGGCGACGATCCGGAAGGTGGTCGCGCCGGTCACTGTGTCGCCGGCCAGCACGGCGTGCTGCACGGGGGCCGCCCCGCGCCAGGCCGGCAGCAGCGAGAAGTGCAGGTTGACGAAC
>DATDAP010000575.1:0-3821 GCA_036525335.1 Microlunatus sp.
CGTCGACGTCCGGAGCGGAGGCGGGCAGGTACTCGGATTCAGGCAAACTCATCGTGGGTCAAGAATCGCACGTAGCGCCAACACTCGGCGAGTTGTTTGCCGTGTCCGGCCGTGGGACGTGCTCAGCCGACGGCGACCGGCACGGTGGCCGCGGCCGCCGCCTGGCACGCCCGCCACAACGAGCCCGAGGTCGAGGGCGCGTCGAGCTACCGGGTCGACGTGCCCGGCGGCACGGTCGAGGTCGAGCTGGGGGATCAGACGTTCCTCACCGGACCGGCCGTCGTCGTGGCTCGCGGAGAGCTCCTGGTGCCCTCGTCTCTGGCCGCCCCGATCACGGTCGGCTGACGGCCGGAGACTGCTCACCAGCGGGAAACGGCTCGCCGACTGTTGGTGGTACGTGCGATTCTTGTCCCACGATGAGTTTGCCTGAATCCGAGTACCTGCCCGCTTCCGCTCCGGACACCGACGAGTCGCAGGCGTCCGAGGCCGCTGATCGGCCCTTGGACCCCGAGGCGTACGAGCGGTCTCCGCACGCCGACTACGACGGTCAGCAGCTGGAGCGCGAGGAACGCCAGTCCCTGCGCCGCGTCGCCGGCATGTCGACCGAGCTCACCGACATCACCGAGGTCGAGTACCGCCAGCTCCTGCTGGAGCGGGTGGTCCTGGTGAGCGTCTGGACCACCGGCAGCGAAGTCGATGCCGAGAACGCGATGGCGGAGCTGAAGCTGCTCGCCGAGACCGCCGGCTCGGAGGTCCTGGAGGGTGTCGTGCAGCGGCGCCAGCGCCCCGACCCAGCCACCTACATCGGCCGCGGCAAGGTGGAGGAGCTGCGCGAGATCGTGGTCGCCACAGGTGCCGACACGGTCATCTGCGACGGCGAGCTCGCGCCCGCGCAGCTGCGCAACCTGGAGGACAAGGTCAAGGTGAAGGTGATCGACCGGACCTCACTGATCCTCGACATCTTCGCCTCGCACGCCAAGAGCGCGGAGGGGCAGGCTCAGGTCGAGCTGGCCCAGCTCCAGTATCTCAAGCAGCGGCTCCGCGGCTGGGGTGGCAACCTCTCCCGGCAGGCGGGTGGTCGCGCGAGCGGCGGGGCCGGCATCGGTGGCCGTGGTCCCGGCGAGACGAAGCTGGAGACCGACCGCCGCCGGATCCACAGCCGGATCGCGAAGCTGCGGGCCACGCTGCGCGAGCTCGACGCGAACCGGCAGCTCAAGCGGGCCGAGCGCCGCCGCCACCAGGTGCCGTCCGTGGCGATCGTCGGCTACACCAACGCGGGCAAGTCCAGCGTGCTGAACCGACTCACGGGTGCCGGGGTGCTGGTCGAGGATGCTCTGTTCGCCACGCTGGATCCGACCACCCGACGCACCCAGACCACCGATGGCCGGGTCTTCACGCTGACCGACACCGTCGGCTTCGTCCGCCACCTGCCGCACGATCTGGTCGAGGCGTTCTCGTCCACGTTGGAGGAGTCGGCGCAGGCCGACCTGCTGGTGCACGTGGTCGATGCGTCCGATCCAGACCCGGTCGGTCAGATCAAGGCCGTGCGTGGTGTGCTGGCCGACATCGGGGCCGGCGACGTGCCGGAGCTGGTGGTGCTGAACAAGTGCGATCGGGCCAGTGCGGAGGCCATCACCACGCTGCGCACCGCGGCTGCGGGCGCGGTGGTCACCTCGGCCCGCACCGGCGAGGGGATCGAGGAGCTGCGGGCGGTCGTCGAGTCCCGACTGCCGCATCCCGAGCGGGAGGTGCGGGTGCTGTTGCCGTACGAGCGGGGCGATCTGGTCAACCGGATCCACGTCAGCGGTGAGCTGGTCAGCCTGGAGCACACCGAGCACGGTTCGCTGGTGACCGCCCGGGTCCATCCGGACCTGGCCGGGGAGCTGGCACCGTACGAGCTCGCTGCCTCCAGCTGAGCGCTCCTTCCCGATGACCGCGTCCGATGGCGGCGCCCCGAGAACTCCGTCCGATGTCGGCGCTCCGAGAACTCCGTCCGATGTCGGCGCTCCGAAGGCCGCGTCCGGCGCCGCCGGTCCCAGGACCGCCTCCGGCGGCGCTGCCAGGACCGCTTCCGGCGTCGGGCGACCGAGCGCCGCGGAGCAGACAGCGGCCGTGCTGGCGGCTGCCGTTGCCGAGATCGGTGGTCACGAGCGGCCCGGGCAGCTGGCCCTGGCCGCTGCCGTCGGCGACGCGTTCGACACCGGAGTCCACGTGCTCGCCCAAGCGGGCACGGGAACCGGGAAGTCGCTCGGCTACCTGGCGCCCACGCTGGTCCGGTTGGCGCGCGGTGACCTCGACCGGGTCGTGGTGACCACGGCGACGCTGGCCCTGCAGAGTCAGCTGGCCGGCAAGGACATCCCCCACGCTCTGGATGCGGTCGAGGCCGTCACCGGACGGCGTCCGCGGCACGCGATCCTGAAGGGCCGGACCAACTACGCGTGCCTGCTCAAGGTGCGCGACGGTGCCGACGACCAGGCGGCGCTGATCCCGGCGTCGGAGCTGGTGGCCTCGCTGCAGGAATCGCCCCGGGCGGCGCCGGAGTCGGCGCTCGGCGCCGAGGTGCTGGCCCTCCGGGAGTGGGCCGAGGAGCAGCTGGACGACGGCGGTCTCGCCGACCGGGACGAAGCCCCCACGCACACCGACCGCGGTTGGCAGCAGGTGTCGATCCCGGTCCGCGAGTGCTTGGGCACCCAGCGCTGCCCACAGGGTGGGCTGTGCTTCGTGGAGAAGTCGCGGGAGGTGGCGCGGGCGGCCGATCTGGTGGTGACCAACCATGCCCTGCTCGCCATTGACGCCATGCACGGCGGGACAGCGCTGCCCGAGCACCAGGCGGTGGTCATCGACGAGGCGCACGAGCTGACCGCCCGGGTGACCGGGGCGGCCTCGGCCGAGCTGAGTCCGGGGATCGTCGACCGGGTGGGCCGGCGGGCGCTGGGCTGGCTGGACGACGATGACCTGGCCACGGAGCTGCTGACCTCGGCCGACACCCTCCGGGACGCGCTGGAGGAGACCCCGCTGGAGCGGGTCGAGGACGCGAGTGCTCCCGTGATCGCCGCCTTCGAGGCCGTCCGGTCGGTGACGCGCCGGGTGGTCAGTGCCCTGGGGAACGGGACGGACAGGAACGAGCCCGAGTGCCGTCAGGCCGCCGCCGCGGTCAAGGAGGTGTTCGACGTCGCCGAGCGGATGGCAGCCCTCAGCGAGCACGACGTGGTCTGGGTGGCCGATCGCGAGCGCAGCGGTCGGGAGGCGCGGGTGGCGCCGTTGACCGTGGCCGGGCTGATGCGTTCGCGGGTGTTCGGCGAGCACACCACCGTGCTGACGTCGGCGACCCTGAAGCTCGGCGGCGACTTCACCGGCGTGGCCGGCTCCGTCGGGCTGCGCGAAGAGGAGCGGGTCCGGGACGGGGCCCCTGCCCCTGAGCTCGGCGAGGACGACGAGCGGCAGCCCTGGCGAGGTATCGACGTCGGGTCGCCGTTCTCGTACAGCACGCAGGGCATCCTCTACCTGGCCCGACGGATGCCGCTGCCCGGCCGGGACGGGATCAGCGACGCCGTGCTCGAGGAGGTCGCCGAGCTCGTCTGGGCGGCCGGCGGCCGCACGCTGGGGCTGTTCTCGTCGCGTCGGGCGGCGGAGACAGCCGCCGTGCACGTCCGCAAGCAGCTGCCGAAGCAGAAGATCCTCTGTCAGGGCGACGCCCAGCTGTCGGAGCTGACCCGCCGCTTCGTCGCCGAGGAGGAGACGTCCCTGTTCGGCACCCTGTCGCTGTGGCAGGGGATCGACGTGCCGGGCTCCACCTGTCGACTGGTGATCATCGACCGGAT
>DATDAP010000576.1:0-2277 GCA_036525335.1 Microlunatus sp.
CCCGACGAAAGCGTTCAAGCTATGACCACCGCGACCCCATCGTCAGTACGGCTGACGGACGCCGTCCGCCTCGGCCGCGCCCTCCCGGACACACCACCGGCGCCGCCGGTGCGGATCGTGCACCTGGGCGTCGGCAACTTCCACCGCGCGCACCAGCCCTGGTACACCGCGCACGCCCCCGACGCCGATCAGTGGGGGATCGCCGGCTTCACCGGCCGACGGCCCGACATGGCCGACGCGCTGACCCCTCAGGACGGGCTCTACACCCTGATCACCCGCCACGCCTCCGGTGACGACTACGAGCTGGTCGGCTCGCTGGCCGCCGTGCACCCGGCGACCGACCACGCCGCGTACCTGGGCTACCTGGCAGCCTCCGCTACCGCGATCCTCACCATCACCGTGACCGAGGCCGGGTACCTGCGGAACGGCGAGGGCCGACTCGACCTGACCCACCCGGCCATCGTCGCCGACGTCACCGCCCTGGCCGCAGACCCGCAGGCACCTGTGACCAGCCTGCCGAGCAAGCTGGTCGCCGGGTTGCTGGCCCGGCGAGCCGCCGGCGCGGAGGCGATCACCGTCCTCTCCTGCGACAATCTGCCCGAGAACGGCGAGGTCACCCGGGTCGTGGTCACCGATCTGGCCGCGCAGGTGGATCTGACCCTGCAGACCTGGATCGACGCCCACGTTGACTTCGCCACCTCGATGGTGGATCGCATCACGCCGGCCACAACGGAGGCCGACCGCGACCTCGTGCGGGAGGCGACCGGACGGTGGGACGCCGAGCCGGTCCCGACCGAGCCGTTCAGCGAGTGGGTCGTGGCCGGCCGGTTCCCGGCCGGGCGGCCGCGCTGGGAGGACGCGGGGGCGCAGCTGGTCGCCGACGTCGGCCCGTTCGAGCAGCGGAAGCTCCGGGTGCTCAACGGCTCCCACTCCCTGCTCGCCTACGCGGGCAGCATCCGCGGTCACGACACCATCGACGAGGCCATCGCCGATCCCACCTGCCGGGCCTGGGTGGAGCAGTACTGGGACGAGGCCGGACGCCATCTCGACCTTCCGCCCGACGAGGTCACGACCTACCGGTCGGCGCTGGTCGAACGGTTCTCCAACCCTCGGGTCCGGCACCGACTGGCCCAGATCGCCGCCGACGGCTCGACGAAGCTCGTCATCCGCTTTCTGCCGACCATCCGCGCCGAACGAGCCGCGGGCCGGGTGCCCGACGGCTGCGCCACCGCGGTCGCCGCCTGGGTACTGCACCTGCGCGGCCGCGGTGCCCCGGTCAACGACACCGGTGCCGCCGCGGCGCAGGAGGCAGCCTCCGCCGGCGACCTCGCCGCAGCGGTACCGGCCGTGCTGAACCTGCTGGGCGACGGACTCGGATCCGACGCCGCCCTCGTAGCGGCCGTCCTGGAGCGTGCCGCGCTCGTCGGCGAGACCGACCGATGACCGTGCCCCAGCCCGGAGCGACATCGCCGAACGAACCGACCACATCACCGAAAGGGACGCAGACCATGACCCCACCCGACCTGACCGCCACGCCGTTCGGGCTCGACGACGACGGCATCGCCTGGGTGCGGGCCACCATCGATGCGATGTCGGTGGAGGAGAAGGTCGGCCAGCTGTTCATCAACCTGAACAACCGGTTCGATGAGGCGTTCGTGAACAAGATCATCGACGGCTACCACCCCGGCGGCATGCGCTACAGCCACACCGACGCCGCCAGCGTCCAGGCCCACATCCGACACGCCCAGAGCCGCACACCCGTCCCGCTGCTGGTCGCCTCCAACATCGAGGCGGGTGGCAACGGAGCCTGCACCGACGGCACCCTGGTCGCGTCCCCGCTGCAGACGGCCTCCACCCCGGACACCGACGCGGCCCGGCTGATGGGTGTGGTGGGGGGCCGGGAGTCGGCGGCGCTGGGCTGCAACTGGGCCTTCGCCCCGATCGTCGACATCCACCGCAACTGGCGGAACACGGTCGTCGCCACGCGCAGCTTCGGGGACGACCCCGACCTGGTGATCGAGCGGGCCACTCAGTTCTACGCGGGGCTGAGCGAGTCGCCCACGGCCGCCGCCATCAAGCACTTTCCGGGCGACGGCGTGGACGAGCGCGACCAGCACGTCGTCACGAGCTACAACACCCTCGGCGTCGACGAGTGGGACGCGTCGTACGGCCGGGTCTACCGGTCGATGATCGAGTTGGGCGTGCCCTCGATCATGGTCGGGCACATCGGGGCGCCGGAGCTGTCCCGCTTCCTCCGGCCCGGCATCCGCGACGACC
>DATDAP010000577.1:0-2185 GCA_036525335.1 Microlunatus sp.
GGCTGCTCCGTCCTGGGTCGGGTCTGGGTGTGGTCGGGCGTTGCGAGACCCGACCCCGGACGGAGCAGGCGCGGACGCGACCCCGGACCGACCAGCGGCCCGGGGTCCCGTACGACCATTCTCAGCTCCGTGCTTTTTCGCGCATCTCGAACGTCTCGACGATGTCGCCGGTCCGGATGTCGGAGTAGTTGTGCAGCGTCAGACCGCACTCATATCCCTCGCGCACCTCGGTGGCGTCGTCCTTCTCCCGGCGCAGCGAGGCGATGCTGGTATCGGAGATGACCACACCCTCCCGCAGCAGCCGGGCCTTGGCGTTGCGGCGCATGATGCCGCCGGTCACCATGCAACCCGCGATGATGCCGGCCTTCGAGGAGCGGAAGATCTCGCGGATCTCCGCCTGACCCAGCTGGGCCTCCTCGTAGATCGGCTTCAGCATCCCCTTCAGGGCCGCCTCGATCTCGTCGATCGCGGAGTAGATCACCGAGTAGTAGCGGATGTCCACGTTCTCGCGGTCCGCCATCTCGGTGGCCTTGCCCTGCGGACGGACGTTGAAGCCCACGATGACCGCGTCCGACGCCGCCGCCAGGCTGACGTTGGTCTCGGTGATCGCACCGACACCGCGGTCGATGACCCGCAAGCTGACCTCGTCGCCGACGTCGATCTTCGACAGCGCGTCTTCCAGAGCCTCGACCGAACCGGCGCCGTCGCCCTTGAGGATGAGGCGCAGCTCCTGCGTCTCGCCCTTCTCCAGCTGCTCGAACAGCTGGTCCAGGGTCTTGCGCCGGGTGCCGGCCGCCTGGGCCGCCATCCGGAGCCGGGCCCCACGCCGTTCGGCGATCTGGCGAGCCATCCGGTCGTCCTCGACGACGATGAAGCTGTCGCCGGCCCCAGGCACCGCGGTCAGACCGAGAACCTGGACCGGGAACGACGGCGGAGCCTCGGTGACGTTGTGACCGTGGTCGTCGAGCAGCGCCCGGACCCGGCCGTAGCCGGTGCCGGCCACGATCGAGTCGCCGACGTGCAGCGTCCCGCGCTGGACCAGGACGGTGGCGACCGCGCCACGCCCCTTGTCGAGGTGGGCCTCGATGGCCACACCCTGACCGTCCATCTCCGGGTTGGCCCGCAGGTCCAGCGCCGCGTCGGCGGTCAGGATGACCGCCTCCAGCAGCTCGTCCAGACCCTGGCCGGTGACCGCGGAGACGTCGACGAACATCGTGTCGCCGCCGTACTCCTCCGGCACCAGTCCGTACTCGGTCAGCTGGCCGCGCACCTTGGTCGGGTCCGCACCCTCACGGTCGACCTTGTTCACCGCGACCACGACCGGCACCTCGGCCGCCAGCGCGTGGTTGAGCGCCTCGATGGTCTGCGGCATCACACCGTCGTCGGCGGCCACCACCAGGACGGCGATGTCGGTCGACTTGGCCCCGCGGGCACGCATTGCCGTGAAGGCCTCGTGACCCGGGGTGTCGATGAAGGTGATCTTGCGGTCCTCGCCGTCGACCTCGGTGGCCACCTGGTAGGCGCCGATGGCCTGGGTGATGCCACCGGCCTCGCCGGCGACCACGTTGGTCTTGCGGATCGCGTCGAGCAGCTTCGTCTTGCCGTGGTCGACGTGACCCATGACGGTGACCACCGGCGGACGAGCCTCGAGATCGTCCTCGCCGCCCTCGTTCTCGCCGAACTCGATGTCGAAGCTCTCCAACAGCTCGCGGTCCTCGTCCTCGGGCGAGACGACCTCGATGTTGTAGTTGAGCTCGCCGGCCAGCACCTGGAGCGTGTCCTCGGACACGGTCTGGGTGGCCGTCACCATCTCGCCCAGGTTGAACAGCACCTGGACCAGCGACGACACGTCGACGTTGATCTTCTCCGACAGGTCCGTCAGCGAGGCACCGCGAGCCAGTCGGACGGTCTGGCCGTCACCCTGGCGTACGCGGACGCCGCCGATCTCCGGCGCCTGCATCTGGTCGAACTCTTGACGGCGCTGACGCTTCGACTTGCGACCACGACGCACCGGTCCACCGGCGCGACCGAAGGCACCCTGGGTGCCGCCGCGGCCACCACGGCCACCGCGACCCGCGGGGGGCCCACCGGGACCGCCACCACCGGGACGACCCGGGGCACCGCCACGGCCACGTCCACCGGGCGCACCCGGACGGCCACCACCACGGGCGGGCGAACCGAGCTG
>DATDAP010000578.1:0-2061 GCA_036525335.1 Microlunatus sp.
GCCCCGCCGTTCCTGACCCGCGTTTTGTGCCGGCTTCCACAACTGGTGATGCTGTCGCTCCAGAATCCGGCCAGGATCACCCGTGGGCGGGAGCCGGATCCATGGCCTCCGCCGCCGCCAGCAGCTCGCTGCGGTGCGCCAGCGTGGTCCGTACCCGACCGTGGGAGCGACCCAGCTCGACCTCGGCCGCGTCGATCCGGTGCCAGCCGTCGATACCGAGCGGCTCGATGCCCCGCTCGGCCAGCAGGGTGGCCAGGGCACCGACCCGGTCCTGTGGGACCAGGTCACCGTCGTGGACGTCATGCAGCAGCGAGGTCACCGTCTCCACGGCATCGGACTTGTTGGTGCCGATCACGCCCGTCGGCCCGCGCTTCACCCAGCCCGTCACGTACTCGTCGGCGCTGAAGCCGCCGTCGCGGATGACCCGACCCTCGGCGTGCGGCACCCGACCCGTACCGGCATCGTGCGGCACCCCCGGCAACGGCTCGCCCCGGTAGCCCACCGAGCGGACCACCAGCTGTGCGGGGATCACCCGGTGCTCGCCCCGGCCGACCACGGCCCCGTCGGCGTTCAGCGTGGTGCGCTCCACCTCCACGCCCGAGACCCGGGCATCGCCCAGGATCCGGACCGGCCGGGTCCAGAAGTGCAGGTGCACCTGCCGCGATGCAGCCCCGCGGGGACGGTCCGCCCACTCCCGGAGCACCACGAGGTTGCGGGCCGCGACCTTGTCCCGGGCGACCACGGCCAGGCTCGACTCGTCCAGCACCAGGTCGAGCGGATCGACCAACAGATCCAGATCGGGGATCTGACCCAGCTCGCGCAGCTCCTTGGTGGTGAAGGCCGTGTAGGCCGGGCCGCGCCGGCCGAGCACGTGCACGTCTGTGACCTGCTTGTGGTCCAGGGAGTCCAGCACCTCGTCGGCCATGTCGGTCTCGGCCAGCTCCTCGGCGTGCTTGGCCAGGATGCGGGCGACGTCGAGGGCCACGTTGCCGACCCCGACCACGACCGCTGCGGTGGTGGTCGCGACCAGCTGGGTGAACTGCTCCTGCTCCAACCGCGTCTGCGCGGAGCCTCCGGCCGGCGCCATGGCCAGCGGTGGGTGATGTGGTGCCGCCGAGGAGTCGGCGTCGGGATGGACGTCGGGGTGCCCGCAGTACCAGGCGACGAACTCGGCCGCCGCGATGCTGCCGGTCAGGTCCTCACCCTCGATGTCGAGCCGCTTGTCGCTGCCGGCCCCGAACGCGTAGATGACCGCGTCCACGCTGCCCCGCAGCTCGTCGGCGGTCAGGTCGACACCGATGGCGACATCACCGTAGAACCGCACCCCGGTCTTCTCCAGAGTTCGCTCCAAGGTGTTGCGGACGGACCGGATCGAGGGATGGTCCGGCGCCACGCCGTAGCGCACCAGACCGAACGGCACCGGCAGCCGATCCAGCACGGTCACGTCCACCGCGATGTCGGTCTGCTGGGTCAGGGCTTCGGCAGCGTAGATGCCGGACGGCCCGGCACCGACGACCGCCACCACCAGGGGTGGCGGATCGTCGGCAGCGGCTCGGGTCACTGGAGCGGGGCCTGCTCCATGGACTCGGGCTGGCTCTCGGACCCGCCGGCTCCGTCCTCGGGGCGAGGCGCGGGTGGGCTGGGCACCGGAGGCTTGCCGTTGCCGTTGCCGGATCGGTCGCCACGGCCCCGACCACGATCCCGGCCACCCCCACCGCCGCGCTGGTCGCGAGAGCCACCATCGGGCTGCTTCTGGGTCTCCACCGGAACGTCGGAGATCTCGTATCCCCGGCCGTGGCAGACCTCGCACTCGGTGGTGAACGCCTCGAGCAGACCAGTGCCGATCTTCTTCCGGGTCATCTGCACCAGACCGAGGCTGGTCACCTCGGCGACCTGGTGCCGGGTCCGGTCGCGGCCCAGGCACTCGACCAACCGGCGCAGCAGCAGCTCGCGGTTGCTGGGCAGCACCATGTCGATGAAGTCGATCACGATGATGCCGCCGATGTCGCGCAGCCGGAGCTGGCGGACGATCTCCTCGGCCGCCTCCAGGTTGTTGCTGGT
>DATDAP010000579.1:0-5297 GCA_036525335.1 Microlunatus sp.
CCGCCCGTGACTCCACGGCGCCATCCGGTGCGGGACCCGGCCCCACCCACCGTAAGCGTCTTGACTCCGCGGCGGTATTCGGTGTCTGGCGCGGCGGCTCGGCATTCGCTGTCGACTCCGCGGCGTGATCCCGCGCCGGTCAGGCGATCCTGGCCGAAGGAGCCGAGGCCGCTCGACTACCGCGCGGTCCACCCAGCGCCATCCGGATCGCGTTCACTCGGTCCCGCAAGTCGAGCTTCTGGCAGGCGTGCTGCGTGTCGGCGAAGATGAGCCACGTGGCACAACGAGCACTGGTGACCGGAGTGGGGCGACTGCGCGGGATCGGCGCCGGGATCGCGGCCGGTCTGGCCGACGACGGCTGGGACCTGGTGCTCTCGTACTGGCAGCCGTACGACGGCCGCCTCGGTCTCGCCGGCACTCCCGACGACCCCGATCAGCTGGCCACGGGGCTCCGTGAGGCCGGCCGACGCGTCGAGCTCCTCGAAGCGGATCTCGAGGACCCGGTCCAGGCCGCGGGCGTGGTGGACCGGGCCGCCGAGCTGCTGGGGACGCTCGACGCGCTGGTCATGTCGCACTGCGAGAGTGTCGACTCCGGCGTGCTCGACACCACGGTCGAGAGCTTTGACCGGCACTACGCCGTCAACGTCCGTGCGACCTGGTTGCTCACCGCGGCCTTCGCCCGCCAGCTGCCCAGCACCGGCGGCAGTGTCATCGCGTTGACCAGTGACCACACCGTCGGCAACCTCCCGTACGGCGCGACCAAGGGAGCCCTGGATCGTCTCGTCCTCGCCGCCGCCCACGAGCTCGGCGATCGCGGCCTCCGCGCGAACGTGATCAACCCCGGCCCGATCGACACCGGCTGGATGAACGACGCCATCCGCGCCAGCGGCCTGGCCTCCCAACCCCTCGGCCGTCTCGGCACCCCCACCGACATCGCGAACCTGGTCCGCTTCCTCCTCTCCGACCAAGGCAGCTGGATCAACGGTCAGCTCCTCTACAGCAATGGCGGCTTCCCGAAGGGCCACCTTCCCCTCTGAGTCCGGTCGCGATGGGGGTTCGGGGTGCGTCTCGGGACGACCATCCGCGCCTCCGCACGCTCCGGCGCTCCCGCCAGACCCGTCCAGGTCCCTACGACGCACCCCGAACCCCCATCGCTTGCCGTTCAGGGATGCGGCGCACTCGGACTCTGGATCCATTCTGGGAACCCCGTAGGCGTACCTGACCCGGCGATGGGCAGCGGAGCGGTGGGGGTCGGTGGGTGCGTCGAAGGGCCGTGGATGGGTCTGGCGGGAGCCCGAGCTTGCGAGGGCGGATGGTTGGCCCGAGACCTCCCACCGATCCCCACCGCGCACCCGACCACCGCTACCCACGACGTTCGATCTACCGACCACCCTGGAACACCCCGGTAAGATCTCGGAGTGTCCACCGCCCCTGCCGTTGCGTACCAGCCGGCACCGGTCGACACCCCGAACCGTCTCGCCTGGCGTCACAACCGTTGGATCCGCGGTCTGGCGGCGATCGTGGCCGGCATGCTCACCGGGCTGGCGTGGCAGCCGTACGGTCTCTGGCCTCTCCTGCTGATCGGCATCCCCGCTCTGACGCTGCTCGTCCGCGACGGCGACGTCACCAGACCCCGCCGGTCCGCATTCGGGGTCGGCTACCTCTACGGCCTGGGCCTGCTGGCCGTCTCGATCAGCTGGATCCACGTCCTCGGCAGCTGGATCGCCGTCCTGCTGATCGCCTTCGAGGCACTCTTCTTCGGGCTGCTGGGGCTCACTCTCCACCTGACGTCGGCGCTGCGCTGGTGGCCGCTGGCGGCCGCGCTGAGCTGGTCGCTGATCGAGTTCCTGTACGCCCGGGTCCCGTTCGGTGGGTTCGGCTGGGTCCGCCTCGCATACGCGGCCGTGGACACGCCACTGGCCGGCTTCCTGCCGGTGATCGGCGTCACCGGCGTCTCGTTCTGCGTGGCTCTCGTCGCGCAGAGCGTCGCGTACGCGGTCGTCCTGCTGCTGACCCATCGGCACGATCCGACCGCCCGCCGTCGGTTGATCCCGGTCGGCGTCGGGATCCTCGTGCTGGCACTGCTCGGCGCAGGCCTCCGCTACGTGCCGCTGACCGGCCCGGCGACCGCCGGCTCGGTGCGGGTCGGCATCGTCCAGGGCAACGTGCCGGGCCGGGGGGTCGAGGCCCTCGGCCGGATGCGGTCGGTCACCAACAACCACCTGAGCGAGACCGTCAACCTGATGGTGAAGGCCAGACTGGGTCTCGCCCCGATGCCGGACTTCATCCTCTGGCCCGAAAACTCCACCGACATCGACCCCACCCTCGACCCGGTCACCGGACGCACCGTCCAGGCCGCGGCCACGCTCGCCGGTCGCCCGATCCTGGTCGGCGCGGTGATGGAGGGACCGGGTCCCGACGAGCGGCAGACCGCCGCCCTGTGGTGGGACCCGGTGGCCGGTGTCCTGGCCCGCTACAACAAGCAGAACCTGGTGCCGTTCGGCGAGTGGATCCCGTTCCGCACCCAGCTGCTGCCGCTGATCCCGATCCTGAAGCAGGTCGGCGCCCAGTCGGTGGCCGGCACCACGCCCGGGGTGTTGACGGTTCCGCTGGACGGCCGGACCATCAAGGTCGGCGACATCATCTGCTTCGAGCTGGCCTACGACTCGACGATCTACTCCACCTTGCGGGGCGGCGCTCAGGTGCTGGTGGTGCAGAGCAACAACGCCACCTACGGCGGCACCGGACAGATCGAGCAGCAGTTCGCCATCACCCGGGCCCGGGCGATGGAGAGTCGTCGCGAGATCGCGGTGGCCACCACCAGCAGCGTCTCGGGCTTCATCGACGCCGACGGCCGCGTGGTCGAGCGGACGGCGGAGTTCACGGCCGCGTCCCTGGTGGTGGACATGCCGCTGCGCAGCGGACTCACTCCGGCCGTCCTGATCGCGCCGTGGCTGGACCTGGTCCTGGCCCTCGGTGGTCTGCTGGCGGTGTTCCTCGGACTGGGTGCGCTCGCCCGTCGGGCTCGCCGGCACCCGGCCGAGTCACGGGTACGGCAGGATGAGACGTCCTGGCCGACCGGCCAGCAGAGCGCGGACCCGGAGGCAGCAGGCAGATGAGCGACGATCTCGGTCGTGTGTTGGTGGTCATCCCCACGTACGACGAGCGGGAGAACATCGACATGATCACCTCCCGGCTGCGGTCGGCCGTGCCGGACGCCGACATCCTGATCGCCGACGACAACTCTCCCGACGGGACGGGCCGACGCGCCGACGAGCTCGCGGTTGCGGACGACCACATCCACGTGCTGCACCGGCTGGGCAAAGAGGGACTGGGGGCGGCCTACCTGGCCGGCTTCGGCTGGGGGCTCGAGCGCGGGTACGGGGTCCTGGTCGAGCACGACGCCGACGGCTCGCACCAGCCCGAGCAGCTGCCCCTGCTGCTGGAGGCCCTGCGCGATGCGGACATGGTCAAGGGATCGCGCTGGGTGCCGGGAGGCAAGGTCGTCAACTGGCCCAAGTCGCGGGAGATCCTGTCCCGTGGGGGCAGCCTGTGGACCCGGATGATGCTGGGAGTCCCCCTGCGGGATGCCACCGGCGGCTTCAACGCCTTCCGCGCCGCGACCCTGCGCGGGATCAGGTTCGACGAGATCGCCTCCGCCGGCTACTGCTTCCAGATCGACCTCGCTTGGCGTGCGTTGAAGGCCGGCTACCGCGTCGTCGAGGTCCCGATCACCTTTGTCGAACGGGAGTACGGTCAGTCCAAGATGAGCCAGAAGATCGTCGCCGAGGCCCTGGTCCGCACCACCTGGTGGGGCGTGAAGCACCGCACCCGGCAGCTGCGTGGGCTCGCGGACAAGAAGCGCCGCGAGCTGGCCTGACCATGTCGTTCGTAGCGCCTCAGCAACGCCGCAGCGGTGGCTGGATCCTGCCCGTCCTGCTCGTGGCGATGGTGGCCCTGCCGTTTCTGGAGATCTATCTGATCGTGCAGGTCGGGCAGCTGATCGGTGTCTGGTGGACCCTCGCCATCCTGGTCGGGGAGGCGCTGCTCGGTGCCTGGTTGATGCGCCGCGAGGGTACGCGGGCGTGGAAGGCCCTCAACGAGGCCTTCGCCAGCGGGAGGATGCCGACCGGGGAGCTTGCGGACACCGCCCTGATCCTGGTCGGCGGGGTGCTGTTGGTGATGCCGGGCTTCATCACCGACGTCTTCGGGTTGCTGTTCCTGTTGCCCTTCACGCGGCCGCTGGCCCGAAAGGTGCTGGCCTACGCGGTGGCTCGCCGGATGAGCCGATTGGGCGTGTCCACTGCTGTCCACGCCCGCCGCGACGGATCGGTGATCGAGGGCGAGACCGTGCCCGATCAGCAGAACCCGTCTCCGCCGTCCTCGGGCCCGGTCATCATCACCGGGGAGATCGACGACGGCAAGAACTAGCCTCCCTCGCCTCGGTATACTGAAAGTATGACCACCACGATCAAAGTGAGCGACGAGCTGCGCGACCGGCTGAAGGCACAGGCCGCGCGCGATGGCCTCACGATCGGTGCTCATCTGGCCCGCCTCGCCGATGCTGACGACCGCCGCCAGCGGCTGCTGGCACTCAAGACCGCGATCGCGAAGACCTCGGCCGAGGGGATGGCGAGCCACCGAACGGAGTCCGCGACCTGGGAGCGAGCAGAGCTGGCCGACGCGCAGGCGTGACCCATCTCGAACTCACACCCGGTGTTGTGGCCTGGGCGTCGCTCGAGCCGGTACGGGGACGTGAGCAGGGCGATCATCGGCCGGTGTTGGTGGTCGCCTCCGCCGGCTATCTCGATGCCGTGACGGCGCTGTCCATCGTGCTGCCCATCACCACCGTCGATCGGGGCTGGCCCAATCACGTGCCCGTCGAAGGTGCCAGCGGCCTGGATCGCTCGTCGTGGGTGATGACCGAGCAACCGCGTACCCTTTCCCGGGATCGACTCACCACGATCTCCGGACAGGTGTCGAGCTTCTGCCTGGATGCGGTGCGTACGTGGCTCGGCGACTTCCTCGATCTCTGATCGTCGTGCGGGCACAACCTGAGCGCGGCCCCAGAAGTACTTTCGGCACCTGATCTGGCGAGATCAGGTGCCGAAAGGTACTTCTCGAGGGCTGACCCGATCGGGGGCAGCAGCGCTGTTACGCGCTCTTGCGACCGCGGTTCGCGGAGGCGTAGTTCGGGCCCAGCTCACCGGACCGGAGAAGATCCAGCCGCTCGGCCAGCAGGTCCTCGAGCTCGGCGATGCTGCGGCGCTCCCGGAGCATGTCCCAGTGCGTACGCA
>DATDAP010000580.1:0-3311 GCA_036525335.1 Microlunatus sp.
GCGAACGTCGTCATGATGATCACGAAGACGAACAGGTTGTCGACCGACAGGCTCTTCTCCACCAGATAGCCGGCGAAGTACTGGATGCCCAGCTCGCTGCCGAAGGCCGTGGTGAACCAGATCCCGAACCCGATCGCGACGGCGATGTAGAAGATCGACCAGCCGGCCGCCTCCTTGAAACCGACCCGGTGCGGTTTGACGGCGGCCGCCACCAGGTCGATCGCCAAAAGGGCGATGATGATGGCGATGGTGACGCCCCAGACGAGCGGGGTGATGGTCATGGTGGACGTTCCTCCGGAGCGACGGGCGAGCCCCGACCCTACCGATCGGTTCAACCCGCACGCGCGCTCAACCCGCACGCGCGCTGTTGATCAGCGGGGAGGGCGGGGTGCCCGCGCGGGATCGCCGTGGGCAGCCAAGCCGGCCCGTGTCCGGCCGGCGGGGACGTCCAGCCCTTCTGGCGCGCGAGCGTGACCGCCGTCCGGAGGAGATCGGCGACCGGTGCGGCGAGCTGTTCGTCCCGCCGGGCGATGGACCAGGGGTAAACGGGTTGGTGTTCCAGCGGCTGGTGGACCGGCAGACCGACCTCCCCGTAGCGCTTCAGCGCAGCACCTCACTGACTGCCCGCTCGACCTTACGGGCGGGCAGCCGCACCCGGATCGTGGTGCCCTGACCGAGCTGGCTGATCACCTCGGACGTACCACCGTGCGCGGTGACGATGGAGGACACGATCGCCAGCCCTAGACCGGCGCCGCCGGTGTGTCGGGTACGGCTGGTGTCGCCGCGCCAGAATCGGGTGAACACCTGCTGCTGGTCGGCGGTGGGGATCCCCGGTCCGTGATCGGTGACGAGCAACGTGTGCACCGGGCCGACAGAGCCCCCCGAGCCGGCGGTGCCGCCGCTGTCCGGCCGCGCCGGGCGGACGGTCACCTCGACCGGCGTACCGGCGGGTGTGTGCTGGATGGCGTTGCCGAGCAGGTTCTGCAGCACCTGCTGCAGCTTCGGCCCGTCGCCCAGCAACGTCGCCGGCCCGGCCGCGTGCAGCGAGAACTGCCGGTCGGGATTGATCACCCGGGCGTCCTCCAGCACCTCGGTCGCCAGCGCGGTCAGGTCGATCGGGTCCAGCTCCAGCGGTCGGGCCCGGTCCAGCCGGGCCAGCAGGGCGAGCTCGTCGATCAGCACCCGCATCCGGCCCAGCTGGGTCATCGCCCGTTCCATGGCGTGGTCGCGCCGGGCCTTGTCGGACAGCCCGCCCTGCAGATAGAGCTCGATCCAGCCGGTGGCGGTGGTGAGCGGCGTACGGAGCTCGTGGGAGGCGTCGGCGACGAAGGAGCGAAGCCGTCCCTCCGCGGTCTCCTGGACGTCGAAGGCCTCGTTGACCGTGACCGCCAACCGGTGCATGTCGGGATCGTCGTCCGGGACCGGCAACCGGACCGACCGGTCGCCCTCGGCGAAGGTGTGTGCGCTGTCGGACATCGACTTGAGCGGGCGCAGGCTGCGACTGACGATGATCACGGTGGCGGCCACCAGCGCGATGATCGCGGCGAGCACCCCGGCTGCCGCCACCAGGATCAGCCGCTGCACGGTCGCCAGACTCGATCCGGTGTCGAAGCCGATCACCAGGCCGTCGGGCAGCAGGACCTGCCCGTCGGGTCCGACCACGGACAGACCCGACCCGGCCACGTCGAGCCGGATGACCGTCATCTCCGGTTGGTCCGGGACCTGGTGCGGCTGCCCGTCCGGCAAGCCGGCGTCGATCAAGGTGGTCGCCGTGACCTGATCCGCGTTGGCGATCAGGACCGGTCGATCGTCCCGCTCGAAGACCACCATCGCGCCCTCGGGCCGCGCCATGTTCTCGACCGTGGCGGCGTCGAGCTGAACGCCGCCGAGCCCGACGAGGGAGGCACGGATCCGCTGCGACGTGCCCAGCAGCCGGTCGTCGATGCGGTCCCGGACGTAGGAGCGCATGTAGAGGATGGAGACGGTCGTGGTGATCGTCAAGATCACCGTCAGCGTGACGGCGAGCGTCACGATCAGCCGGCTGCGGGTGCTCCAGCGTCGCCGACCACGGGGTCGACTCGGCGCCGAGCTCATGCTGACACCTCCGGCGCTCGGATCGTGTAGCCGAAGCCGCGCACGGTGTGGATCAGGGACGGGGGCTCCACATCGATCTTGCGCCGCAGGTTGGAGACGAACCGCTCGACCACGTTGCTGTCGCCGCCGAAGTCGTACTGCCACAGCTGGTCGAGGATCTGGGCCTTCGACAGCACCCGACCCTGATGCAGCAGCAGATAGACCAGCAGTCGGAACTCGGTCGGGGAGAGCTCGACGCGGCGACCACCGCGGCGGGTCAGGTGCCGGTCCTCGTCGACCTCGAGGTCGCCGCAGCGGAGGATGCCGCCGGCACCGCGCGACGACGCGGTGGCGTGGGCCAGATCGCGCTCAAGTCGACTGCGACGCAGCAGACCCTCCAGCCGTACGGTCACCTCCACCACGCTGAACGGTTTGGTCAGGTAGTCGTCGGCGCCGAGTCGCAGACCCCGGACGCGGTCCTCGACGGTGTCCCGCGCGGACAGGAAGAGCACCGGCAGCGTCTCGCCACGATGCCGCAGCAGCTGCAGGAAGTCGAAGCCGTCGATGCCCGGCATCATCACGTCGAGCACGATCGCGTCGGGGTCGTCGGTGCCGAACAGGGTGAGCGCGGTCTGGGCGTCGGGGGCGGTGGTGACCCGGAACCCCGCGAACGACAGCGACGACTGCAGCATCTCCCGGATGCCGTCGTCGTCGTCCACCACGAGCACGTGGGCCTCACCGGCTGGCGTCACGGCGACAGTGTTCCACTGCCCACCGGTGGGGCAAGGCCCGTGCGCCGTCGTCAGCCAACCGTCAGGTCCCCGGGTGGGATTCTGTCAGGCGATCCCGGTTGTGTGGTGGCAGTCGGGCGGGCACGGCGGGTGCGGCGCCGAGGGGGATGAGCCATGTCGACGTTCCTGTACGCGCTCGGGCACGCGGTCGCCCGTCACCGCTGGCGAGGGCTGATCGTCTGGGTGCTGCTCGCCGGAGTCTGCTTCGGTGTCACCAGCGTGGCCAAGGGTGCGCTGGTGAACGACTACACGATCCCCGGCACCGAGTCCCAGCACGGCATCGACACCCTGGACGAGCGGTTCCCGCAGGCGTCCGGGACGACCGGGCAGCTCGTCTTCGAGTCGACCTCCGGGCCGATCACCGATCACCAGGCCCCGATCGAGGACCAGATCAAGGCCATCGAGAAGGTCAAGCACGTCAGCAGCGTCGACGACCCGTTCGCCTCC
>DATDAP010000581.1:0-7868 GCA_036525335.1 Microlunatus sp.
CTGGTTCTCGATCGAGGACCACATCGCCTGCCACAGCTCGTACTGGGTGATGCTGTCCAGGCCGGCCGTCGCCGCGTACCCGGCGTAGTCGCCGTGGATCATCTCGCCCAGGAACCAGGCGTCCGGGAACCGCTCCCGCACGGTGGGGATGACGCTGCTCCAGAACTCGGCGGGCACCGCGTACGCCGCGTCCAGGCGCCAGCCGTCGACACCCCGCTCCAGCCAGTACGTCATCGCGTCCCGCACCAGCTGCTGGACCGCCGGGTCGCCGTGGTTCAGCTCGACGAGCTGCTGCTCGCCCTCGAACACCTCGGCGGTGACCACGCCGTCCTCGGTGTGCAGCTTGAACAGGTGCGCGGCCGGGGCCTCCGCGCCACGCGCCAGGACCTCGTCCAGCCCTGGGTAGCCGCGTCCGACGTGGTTGAACACCCCGTCCAGCACCACCCGGATCCCCCGCTCGTGGCAGGCGGCCACGAGGGCGTCGAAGTCGTCGAGGTCGCCGACCCGGGGATCGATCCGGAAGTAGTCGAGGGTGTCGTAGCCGTGGCTCATCGACGCGAACAACGGATTGAGCAGCAGGCCGTTGCAGCCGAGCACCACCAGGTGGTCCAGCCAGCCGGTCAGACGGCGCAGCCGGTGCTCCGGTGGGCGGTCGGGATCGTCCAGCACGTCCTCGCCACCGGTGAAACCGAGCGGGAACACGCCCCAGAAGATCGCGTACCGGGTCCACTCTGTGACCGCGGACCGCGGCGGGCGGTCATCAGACTCAGGCATACACGACTGTCTATCAGGAGACGTGCTGCGTCTAGTCGTCGCCCAGCAGACCGGCCAGGGTCGCAGCCCGGTACGCGGACCCGAGGCCCTCCCGGGTCGCGGTGACAGTGGCCTCGCGGTCGGCCTTCTCGATGTGCGGTACGGGGGTCCTGATGTCCGCTCGGAGCCGGTCGGCAGCGCCGAGCTGTGCCGCGGCGGTACGGAAGTCGCCGGCTGCCGCGGCGATCGCGGCCAGCTCGTCGTAGACGCTGGACATCCGCCACCGGTCCCCGAGCCGCGAGTGGCCCTCGAGGCTGGCCTCCTGCAGCTCCCGCGCGATCTGGATCTGGCCGCTCAGCCGGGCGACGATGCCCAGCTGGTTGCGGGTCCAGGCGATGCCCTCGAGGAACCCGACCTGCTCACAGACCTCGAACGCCTGGTGCAGCAGGATCTCCGCCCCGACCAGGTCGCCGCGATAGCGGGCCGTGACGCCACTGTTGATGAGGGCCCAGGCGATCTGCTCGCGGTCGCCACCGCGACGCAGCCGGTGCATGGCCGCGTCGCCCAGTCCATCGGCCGTGTCGAGGTCACCGCGCAACCAGGCGACGAAGCTCAGGTAGTTGAGCTCGGCCGCGATCAGCTGATCGTGGCCGAGCCGCTCGGCGATCGACAGCGAACGCCGGTGCTGGGTCTCGGCGGTGTCGTAGTCCCCGAGTTCCCGCGCGATCGATCCGAGTCGGGTCAGACAGGAGGCCGTCCCCTCGTCGTCGCCGAGGTTCTCGTACAGGGCGAGGCCCTCGGTCAGCTTGCCGCGAGCCACCTCGTAGTCGCACTGCAGGAACGACAGCATCCCGGCGCCGGCCAGGACCGGGGCCCGCAGCTCGGCGGGGGCGTCGGCACCCGCCGCCAGCGCGCCGCGCATCCAGGTCCGCCCCTCGGTGTAACGGCCGCGGAGATAGCACCAGCGCCACAGATGGCGGACCAGTCGCAGGGCGGACTCGGGGTCGGTCACGGTCAGGAAGTCGACAGCCGCCCGGACGTTGCCCGATTCCGCGTCGAGGACCCGCAGCCAGTGCTCCTGGTCGGCCGAGGACAGATGAGTCGCCGCCTCGGCCGTCAACCCGATCACGTAGTCCGCGTGCCGGCGACGGGCCAGATCGGTCTCGCCGGCGACCTCCAGCTGATCCTGGGCGAACTCCCGGACGAGGCGCAGCAACACGAACCGGGCCGGCTCCTCGGCCTCGTACATGCGGCTGACCAGGGATTTCGTGGCCAGGGAGGCCAGGGCGTCCAGCACCTCGAGCGGCGTGTACACGTCCCCGCAGACCGCCGTCGCCGATTCGTGGCTGAACCAGATGAAGACCGACAGCCGAGCCAGGACGTGCTGCTCGACCGGGGTCAGCAGCCGATAGCTCCAGCCGACCACGCGGTCGACGAGACTCTCGTCGGGTTCGCCCCCGGGTTCCAACAGGGCCCCGACGGTATCGTCCAACGCGTCAGCCAGTGCTTTGACCGACATCACCTGCGCCCGGGCGGCGGCGAGCTCGATGGCCAGCGGGAGCCCGTCCAGGCGGCGGCAGATGCGGGCTGCGGCGTTGTTCTGGGCCGTCGTCGGAATGCCGCCGGCCGCCAGTCCGGAGCGATCCCAGAACAGCTGGACCGCGGGTGAGGCGGCCAGCTCCCTACCGCGGGCGCGGGCCGGAGGCACCGCGAGCGGACGGACCGTGACCACGGCCTCGCCCGGGACCTGCAGCTGGTGGCGGGAAGTGACCAGGAACGTGACGTCGGGACAGGACGCGACGATCGCCTGCACGAGGTCGCGGACCGGGTCCAGCAGGTGCTGGGCCCCGTCCACCACCAGCAGCTGGTGTCGGGACCGCAGGGCCTCGGCGATGTCGGCGAGCCCGACATCCGGGTCCCCGGTGACCCCCAGGGTGGCGGCGACCGCCGGGACCAGGTCTTCGGCCCGGGAGACGCCCGGCACCGGCAACCACCGCACCCCGGCGGCGTACTTTCCCGCACCGACGGCCTGACCTCCGGCGCCGACCGCGAGCACCGCCGCCAGCCGGGTCTTGCCCACCCCACCCGGTCCGGTCAGGGTGACCAGGCGGTGGTCAGACAGGAGCTCCCGGATCGCGATCAGGTCGGTGTCCCGCCCCAGCAGCGGATCCGCGAACGTGGGCGGTTCGAGAGACGGGAGCGATCGGGGGGGCGGGGGTGTCGGGGGAGCAGGGAGCAGCGCGGCGAAGAACCGCTCGCGCTCGTCGCCGGCGAGGCGCAGTGCGTCGGCGAGCAGACTCAGGGTGGTCATCCGGGGGGATCGTCGGCCGCGCTCCAGCAGGGACACCGCTTCGGGGCTCAGGCCGGCGCGCGCGGCCAGGCCCTCCTGCGACATGCCCGCTCGCTGGCGGTACCACCGCAGCTCGCTCCCGAACGTGCTCACCCGCACCCACCTCGTCGGCCCGCTGTGGGGCTCACCCTAGTGCCCGCCGTCCTGGCTACGCACAGGATTGTCCGGCTGTTGTCCGTGGCTGGGATTCGTCGTGGAACGGAAGACTTCCGGTGAGTCACGGGCCGTTGTGTCGGGGGAGCTCCTGGTTGACCAGGGGATTCGGCTCTGGACCGTGCGACTTGAGGGGCGTACCCCATGGGGAGCGACTCGGATCGGGGCCGAGAAGCTGGGGGACGCCCCTCAATCACGTCCTGTCCCGGGCGGTACAGGTTAGGCCACCCTGACCCGGTTCCGTAGACTGGCGAGATGCCCACCCCGACGGAGATCTGACGTGGACTTCTTCCGCGGTCTGCCGTTCCCCTTGGCGGTCGGGACCCTGTTCGTCATCGTGCTGCTGCGGGCTGGAGGCACCTACGCCCTCGGCCGGGCCGCTCGGTCCGGTGCCGGCCGCACCACTCGGGTCCAGCGTCTCGTCGACTCGCCGCGGTTCCTCCGGGCGCAGGACCTGGTCGCCCGGTGGGGGGCGCCCATCGTCGTGCTGTCTTTTCTGACCGTCGGGTTCCAGACGCTGGCCAACCTGGCCGCCGGGGTCGGCAGGATGCCGCTGCGGCGCTATCTGCCCGCCCTGGTGATCGGCGGTCTGATCTGGGCGGTCCTGTACGCCACCGTCGGACTGATCACCTTCGCCGCGCTGGCTCGCCTCTACGAGATCTCCCCGGTCGGCGCGATCGCCGGAGGTCTGGCCTTGGTGGGGGGCCTGGTGGGCTACATCGTCTGGCAGGTCCGTCGCAGCCACCCGAGTTCTGCACCGGAATCCACACCTGACGTGCTCCCTGCTTCTCGAGATGGAGCGGAGCGCGGCTGACTAGGGTGTCCTGGTGACCTTCGACCCGCTGCTCTGGACTCCCGTACCCGGTTTCGATTTCACCGACGTCACCTACCACCGCGCCGCCGGCGCCCCGGTGGTCCGGGTGGCGTTCGACCGGCCCGAGGTGCGCAACGCGTTCCGGCCCCACACCGTCGACGAGCTCTACCGGGCTCTCGACCACGCCCGGATGAGCTCCGACGTGGGTGCGGTGCTGCTGACCGGCAACGGACCGTCGCCGAAGGACGGTGGCTGGGCCTTCTGCAGCGGTGGCGACCAACGGATCCGAGGGCGGGCGGGGTATCAGTACGCCGACGGGGAGAGCGCCGAGACCGTCGACCCGGCCGCGCTGGGGCGACTCCACATCCTGGAGGTCCAGCGGCTGATCCGGTTCATGCCCAAGGTGGTGATCGCCCTGGTCAACGGCTGGGCGGCCGGCGGCGGACACAGCCTGCACGTGGTCTGCGACCTGACCCTGGCCAGCCGCGAGCACGCCCGGTTCAAGCAGACCGACGCCGACGTCGGCTCCTTCGACGCGGGTTTCGGCTCGGCCTACCTGGCGCGGCAGGTGGGCCAGAAGCTCGCCCGCGAGATCTTCTTCCTCGGGGACACCTACGACGCCGAGGACGCGCATCGGATGGGGATGGTCAATCGCGTCGTGGACCACGACGAGCTGGAACGGGTCGGTCTGGAGTGGGGTGAGAAGATCTGCGGGAAGAGCCCGACCGCCCAGCGGATGCTCAAGTTCGCGTTCAACGCCATCGACGACGGACTCATCGGCCAGCAGGTGTTCGCGGGTGAGACGACCCGGTTGGCGTACATGACCGACGAGGCGGTGGAGGGCCGGGACGCGTTCCTGGAGAAGCGCTCGCCGGACTGGTCCCGGTTCCCGTATTACTACTGAGCGCTACTTCCACCCTTCTCGCTCGGGATCCAGCCTCCTGCGCTAGCTGCAAACCGAGCGACAAGCAGCATCCCGAGCGAGACCGTGCCGGAGAGAACTCAGACGACCCCGTACAGCCGGTCGCCGGCGTCGCCGAGTCCGGGCACGATGTAGCCGTTCTCGTTCAGGCGCTCGTCCACGGCGGCAGTCACCAGGGTGCAGGGCACCTCCAGGCCCTCCAAGAGGGCGGTGATCCGCTCGATCCCCTCGGGCGCGGCGAGCAGGCAGATGCAGGTGATGTGGTCGGCTCCGCGTCGGACGAGGAACCGCACGGCCTCGGCCAGGGTGCCGCCGGTGGCGAGCATCGGGTCCAGTACGTAGCACTGGCGCCCCGAGAGGTCGTCGGGCAGCCGTTCGGCGTACGTGGACGCCACCAGCGTCGCCTCGTCGCGCACCATCCCCACGAAACCCACCTCGGCGGTCGGCATCAGCCGGGTCATCCCCTCGAGCATGCCGAGGCCGGCTCGCAGGATCGGCACGACCAGCGGCCGTGGCGGCGCCAGCTTGACCCCGTCGGCGGGTCCCACCGGTGTCTGCACCGTGACCGGGTTGACCCGGACGCCACGGGTTGCTTCGTACGCGAGCAGCGTCACCAGCTCCTCGGTCAGCCGGCGGAAGGTCGGCGAGTCGGTCCGCTCGTCCCGCAGAGCCGTCAGCTTGTGAGCGACGAGCGGATGATCCACGATGCACAGGTCCACGGTCGAACGGTATCGAGCCCTAGTCGGCGTCCATATCCGAGTCGTGGTTCTAGGTACCGTCTGACACGATGGGCACGGCTCGTCCGGGCCGAGGTGTGAAGGAGTGGCATGTCGCAGAACAACGACGAGGAGATCGAGTCGTTCGAACCCGACGATGCCGTCGACAACCGCCCGGGACTGGACGAGGACCTCGACGTCGAGGGTGACGACCCAGCCGATGCCGATGACGACGACTCCGACGATGACGACTCCGATGACGACGACTCCGACGATGACGATGATGACGACGACGAGCCCGAGGATGCCCTGGCCGACGAGATCGACTTCGTGATCGCTGCTTACCGCGAAGATGGTCAGGTCAATGTGGTCGGACTCAACGACGACCTCGCCAATGACCTCGAGGAGCTGATCGTCCAGCTCCGTCGACTGCCGGGTGACGCCGGGGCCATCGGCTTCGTCAGCCTGGTCGAGGAAGTGTTCGTGGCCGCTCGGGTCCGCGGCCGGCACGTGCAGGTGGTGCTGAACGACGCCGCCGCTGCGCTCGACTGGCCCATCGCCCGGGACGTGGTCGATCTGCTGGGCGAGGAGCTACCCGACCCCGATGACGATGCCGAGCCGCTGGGTGACCTCACCATGTTCGCCGATCTCGGTCTGAGTGACTTCGACCTCGGGGCGATCATCGACAACCTCGACCTGGGCTCCGACCAGGCCCTGATGGAGATCGCCGACAAGATCAACATCGGTCCGCAGTTCCGCAAGGTCGCCGAGGCGGCCCTGCAGGACTGACGGTCTCGTCGCCGAGCCGGACCATCTCCGCCATGGGTAGCCGCTGGGACGAAGCCATGCGGCTCGCCCTCGCCGAGGGCGCCGCTGCCGGCGTACGGGCCGAGCGTCCCGACGTGCCGATCGGCGCCGTCGTGCTGGACCCGGCGGGCGCGGTCGTGGCTGCCGCCGCCAACGAGCGGGAGCTGACCGGGGACCCGACCGGCCACGCCGAGGTGCTGGCACTGCGGAGGGCCGCCGAGCGGCGGGGGGCGTGGCGACTCGACGGGCACACGTTGGTGGTCACCCTGGAGCCGTGCACGATGTGCGCCGGCGCCCTGGTGCTGGCGCGGATCGACCGGCTCGTGTTCGGTGCGTACGACCCTAAGGCCGGCGCCGTGACCTCGCTGTTCGACGTCGTCCGCGACCCGCGCCTCAACCATCGGATCGACGTCCGCGGGGGCATCCTCGAGGCCGAGTGCGCCGCGATGCTGCGGGTCTTCTTCGGGCGCTGATCGACCGCGGCGGAGGTCGCTGCCCCGCCGGAACGGATTTCGTCCGAGGCGTCTCCGTTCGGTATTGTCCTCCGCGGTGGCGTGTCTGAGCGGCCGAAAGAGCGCGCCTCGAAAGCGCGTGAGGGGCAACCCTCCGCGGGTTCAAATCCCGCCGCCACCGCCACGAGCAGCCCCGTCTTCGAATCTGGTGAGGACGGGGTTGCCTCATATCGAGGGTCCTGTTACGACGCGGTTCCGACAGGGGAGGGGGAGCGACGATGATCGACCTCGAGCTCATCCTGCTCGTCGGCTCCGTCGTCGTGATCGTGGCGATCCTGTCCGCGCGCCTGGGCACCCGGTTCGGGCTGCCCGCCCTGCTGCTCTTCCTCGGTCTCGGCATGCTGCTGGGTCAGACCAGCGTCAACTTCGACAACGCCGAGCTTGCCCATGCCCTCGGCTTCGGTGCCCTCGTGATCATCCTGGCCGAGGGAGGTCTGACCACGAAGTGGTCCGACATCCGGCCCAGTGTCGGGCTGGCCTCGGTGCTGGCCACGGTCGGGATCGGCATCAGCGTCGCACTGATGGCGGTCTTCGGGCACTTCGTCCTCGATCTCGACTGGTGGATCGCGATCCTGCTGGGGGCGGTGTTCTCACCGACCGACGCGGCGGCGGTGTTCTCGGTGCTGCGCAACGTGCCGCTGCCGCAGCGACTCCGGGGGGTGCTCGAGGCCGAGTCCGGTCTGAACGACGCCCCGACCGTGCTGCTGGTCACCCTGGCCAGCACGGCAGCCCTCACCGGTCACAGCGAGTACGGGCCGGTGCTGCTCGGCGGGCTGGTGCTGCTTGAGCTGGCCGCCGGCATCGGTCTGGGCGTGTTGCTGGGCTGGGTCGGGGTGCTGGT
>DATDAP010000582.1:0-7352 GCA_036525335.1 Microlunatus sp.
AGGACCTTGCCGTGCTCGGCGGTGATGATCGCGGCGAGCTCGGACTTGCGGGCGTTCAGCAGCTCCCGGAAGGCGAACAGGATCTGCGACCGCTTGGCCAGGGAGGTGTCCCGCCACGCCGGGAAGGCCGCGGCAGCAGCGGCCACGACCGTCTGCACATCGGCCTCGGAGGCCAGGGCGAGCTGGGCGGTGACCTCTCCGGTCGCGGGGTTGGTGACGTCACTGAATCTGCCGCCCGCCCCCTCGAAGGTCGCGCCGTTGGTCCAATGATGAAGCGTCGTTGCCATGGTGATGTCCTTACTCGGTGGGGATTACGGGGCTGGAGGTCAGGAGGGTGGGCGTCACCGCACGGCCCCCGTGTCGAACTTCCCCATGTCGATGGACACAGGGCTGCAGGAGGACAGGTAGGTCTTGGTGCGCTTCGCGATGGGCAGCGGCACGTCCGGGGCGCACGGATACAGGTCGTGCTCGATGATTCCCTTGATCTCACGGCCCAGACCGGCCAGCGCCTCCAGCACCGGCGGCATGTCCGGCAGACCGAGCGGCGGCTCGATCATGGCGCCCATCCTCACGGCCTCCGGGAAGGACAGGTCCTTGTCCAGCACCTCAGACACCACGGCGGGGTTCACCTGCTTGAGGTGCACGTAGCCGATCCGCTCCGGGTAGCGGGTGATCAGATCGATGCAGTCGCCGCCGTAGTAGGCGACGTGGCCGGTGTCCAGACACAGGTTCACGTACTCCGGATCCGTCGCCTCCAGGAAGCGCTCGATCTCCGGCTGGTAGCCGACGTGACTGTCGGCGTGGGAGTGGAACTGCACGTGCAGGCCGTACTCCTCCAGGATCCGCCGCCCCAGCTCGTCGTGCCCGGAGGTGAGCAGCCCCCACTGCTCGTCGGTGAGGCTCCGTTCTTCCTTCGGCTCCCCGGTCTTGTGATCACGCCAGACGTCCGGGATGACGACGATGTGCTCACCGCCGACCGCCTGGGTCAGGGCCGCCACGTCGGTGACCTGCTTCCAGGCGTAGTCCCAGGAGTCCGGCTGATGCAGATGGGAGAACACCGTGCCGGCGAGCACCGACAGGTTGTGCGCCGCAAGGGTCTCCTTCAGCTCGTTCGGGTCGCTGGGCAGGTAGCCGTACGGTCCGAGCTCGATGGCCTCGTAGCCGGCCTCGACGACCTCGGCGAGGAACCGCTCCACCGGCACCTGCTCGGGGTCGCTCGGGAACCAGACCCCCCACGAGTCCGGGGCGGTACCGATCTTGAGGCTGGACCCGGAGGGTCCGCTGATCGTGCTGGAAGTCACTGCTGCCTCTCTGCTGCGCTGTAGGGGGTGGGCTGGTAGGTGATGATCACGCGGTGGGTGTGAGGAAGGTCTTCTGCTCGGTCTTCTTGTGCTGGTAGAACTCGCTGGCCTGCTGGGTGGACGCCAGCGTGGAGGTCGAGCTGACGGGCACGTCCCACCAGGACTGTGAGCTGGGCGCGTCGAGCAGCGGGTCGGTCTCCACGTAGATCACGATCGGAGCGTCGGAGGCCTTGGCCACCTTGATCGCGTCGGCGAACTCCGCCTTCGTGCTGGTCTTGATCACCTCGAGCCCGAAGCTGGCCGCGTTCGCGGCCAGGTCGATCGGCAGCTTCTCCCCGTCCAGGCGACCGCTAGTCGCGTTCCGCTTCCGGTACGACGTCCCGAAGCGCTGCGAGCCCAGGGACTCCGACAGCGAGCCGATGGAGGCGAAGCCGTGGTTCTGGACCAGCACGGTGATGATCTTGATGTCCTCCTGCACCGCCGTGGCCAGCTCGGTGGCCATCATCAGGTACGACCCGTCGCCGACCATCACGAACACGTCGCGGTCCGGGCAGGCCAGGCGCACGCCCAGACCACCGGCGACCTCGTAGCCCATGCAGGAGTAGCCGTACTCGACGTGGTAGCCCTTCGGGTCCCGGGTCCGCCACAGCTTGTGCAGGTCACCCGGCATCGAGCCGGCCGCGCAGACGACCACGTCGGTCGGATCGGACAGCTCGTTGACCAGGCCGATGACGGAGTTCTGGGAGAGCAGACCGGGGGCCGGCTCCTCCTCCGCGTACGCCTTCGCCACCGCGGCGTCCCAGGCCGCGTCCAGCTCGGTGTAGCGAGCGGCGTACGCGTCGTCGACCCGGAAGCCGTCGAGCAGACCGGTCAGCGCCGTCAAGGCTTCCCTGGCATCGGCCTGCACGGCCAGTCCGGAGTGCTTGACCGCGTCGATCGGCGCGACGTTGATGTTGACGAATCGCACCCCCGCATCCTGGAACGCGGTCCGGCTGGCGGTCGCGAAGTCCTCGTACCGGGTGCCGATGCCGATCACCACGTCGGCCTCGGCGGCGATGGCGTTCGAGGCGGTGCTGCCGGTGGAGCCGATGGCGCCCAGGCACTGCGGGTGGTCGTACAGCAGGGTGCCCTTGCCGGCCTGGGTCTGACCGACGGGGATGCCGGTGGCCTCGCAGAACGCCGCCAGCGCGTCGGTGGCGCCCGCGTAGTGCACCCCGCCGCCGGCCAGGATCAGCGGCCGCTCGGCCGACCGGATGATCTCCGCGGCGCGGGCGATCACCGCGGTCTCCGGCAGCGGCCGGGAGACGTGCCAGACCCGCTTGGCGAACAGCTCGACCGGCCAGTCGTACGCCTGCGCCTGCACGTCCTGCGGGAAGCAGACGGTGACCGCTCCGGTCTCGGCCGGATCGGTCAGCACCCGCATCGCCGACAGCAGGGCGGCGGGCAGCTGCTCGGGCCGCCAGATCCGGTCGAAGTACTTGCTGACCGGCCGGAACGCGTCGTTCACGGTGACGTCGCCGGCGTACGGGAGCTCGAGCTCCTGCAGCAGCGGCGAGGCGGCACGGTCGGCGAAGGTGTCGGCCGGCAGCAGCAGCACCGGGATCCGGTTGATGGTGGCCAGCGCCGCCCCGGTGACCATGTTGGTGGCGCCCGGGCCGACGGAGCTGGAGATCGCGTACGTCTGCAGCCGGTTCCGCATCCGGGAGAACGCGACCGCGGAGTGCACCATGGCCTGCTCGTTGCGGCCGAGCACGTACGGCAGTGCCCCGGGCTCGTCGATCTCGGCCTGCAGCAGCGCCTGCCCGAGGCCGGCCACGTTGCCATGCCCGAAGATGCCGAAGCAGCCTTCGAAGAACTTGTACTCCACACCGTCGGACTCGCTGTACTGCTGGCTCAGGAACTTCACGGTCGCCTGGGCGACGGTGAGGTGGAGCGCACCGGGGGTGGCCGAGGGGGTGTCCCCCTCGGAGAACAGAGCACCCATGATCAGGAGTCCTCTCGAGTCAGTCGCGGGTCGACCGGTTGGTCGGCCCAGGTGCCCCGTACCCAGGTCTGGTCGGGGTGGTCGGAGATCTTCCAGGCCCGTTCCCCGCCGTCGGGGTTCGGCGGACCGGCCATCACGTTCAGGTAGTACATGTCGTACCCGGGAGCCGCCACGCACGGACCGTGCCAGCCGTACGGCACCAACACCGCATCACGATCGTGGACTTCTTCGCAGAGGTCGATGTCGTGTCCCGGTGAGGAGGACGTGCGCATGAAGCCCAATCCCGGTTCACCGTGCGGACCGGAGGCGATCTCGAAGTAGTAGATCTCTTCCAGCTCCGACTCGGTGGCCGTCGTCTCGTCGTGCTTGTGCGCGGGATAGGACGACCAGTTCCCGCCGGGAGTGATCACCTCGCAGGCGATGATCGCGCCCGCGGCCAGCGCTTGCGGCGTACCGAAGTTGCGGACCTGGCGGCTGGACTGACCCGCCCCGCGGAGCTCGACCGGGACCTCGGCCACGGGTGAGTAGTGCGCCGGCAGCCCAGCGTCGCTGACCGCGCCGCAGAGGGCGTACCGTCCGCCGTCGGTCGACCGCAGCGTCGCGTCGGACCCGGCCGGCAGGTAGACGACATCGGTCGGACCGGCGAACACGTCGGTCCGCCCGACCAGCGTGAAGGTCTGCTGCCCGGTGATCACCGACGCACCGCCGGACAGTGGCACCACGATGATCTCCTCACCTGCACAGGAGAAACCGTGCTCGGCGCCCGCCTCCAGGGTGATCACCCGCAGGCTGGAGTAGCCCCACCCGGCCGAGGCCGGCGTGATCTCCAGGTCGTAGGGTCCGACGGCGGCAGCGCCGGCGGGCAGGTAGAGGTCGCTCATCGCCAGACTCCTCAGCGCACCAACGAGACGGCGGTGTCGACCGCCTTGGCCACGTCGTCGTCGGCCGGGTAGAGCATGGTGCGCCCGACCACCAGACCGCGGACCGACGGCAACCCGAGGGCGGACTGCCAGGCCGCGTACGTCTCGTCCGGGTCGTTGTCCGGGTCGCCGCCGAGCAACAGGGTCGGCATCGTGGTCGCGGCCATCACCCGCTCCATCTCGGGCACCACGGGCAGCTTCATCCAGGTGTACGCGCTGGACGCGCCCAGACCGGAGGCGATCGCGATCGACTTGATCACCGCGTCGGCACTGAGGTCGTTGACCACCACGCCGCCGACCCGGCTGGACATGAAGGGCTCCACCATGGCGATCCGGCCGGCCCGGTTGAGATCGGTGACGGCCCGCGCGCACATCTCCAGGGTCGCGACGGTCGCGGGGTCGGCGAGGTCGATCCGGGTCAGCATCTTCGCCCCGTCGAAGCGGGACTCGATCGTCCCGCGTACGTCGTAGCCGGTGGCGCGGTCGTCCAGCTCGAAGGTCGAACCCTGCAGCCCACCCCGGTTGATCGAGGAGAAGACGAGCTTGCCCTCCAGCGCACCGAGCAGCAACAGGTCCTCGGCGATGTCGGCTGTGGCCAGCAGACCGTCCACACCAGGGCGGGCCAGCGCCGTGACCAGGCGCTCGAGCAGCTCCGTCCGGTCGGCCATCGCTGTCGGGTTGCCGGAGGCCCCCAGGGCGCCGCGGGCCGGATGATCGCAGGCGACGATCATCAGCCGACCGTCGCTGCCGGCGATGCTGCGGCGACGGCGGGCGGCCAGCAGCTCGCCGATCCGCTCCGGCTCGTAGAACCGGACGTCGCCGATCTCGGCGACCGAGGAGACGAACCGGTGGGCGTCGGCCGATGCGGTGGGGTGCTCCGAGGGCAGGGTCTGGGTCATGACGATGCTCCCGCCGGCTGGACGTGCACGGCGCTGGCGTCGTCGAACCGCTCATTGGGATCGCCGCCGGCGAGGAGCGTCTCGATCTCCTCCGACGTGGGCATGGCCGTGGAGCACTCCAGTCGGGAGGCGACGATGGCACCGGCGGCGTTGGCCCGGGCCAGCACCTTCTCCAGCGGCCCGCCGGCCAGCAGACCGTGGCAGAGCGAGCCTCCGAAGGAGTCACCGGCCCCCAGGCCGTTCAGCGGCTGGATCGGGATCGGCGGCGAGACGACCCGCTCGGAGCGGGTCTTGGCCAGCACACCCTTGGGTCCCTGCTTGACGATGGCGAGCTCGACTCCGGCGTCCAGCAGCGCGTCGGCCGCCTTCTCCGGATCGGTCTCGCCGACCGCGACCTCGCACTCCTCGCGGTTCCCGACGGCCACCGTCACGTACGGCAGCGCCTTGCGCACCTGCTCACCGGCGGCCTCCGGGGTGGCCCAGAACATCGGGCGGTAGTCCAGGTCGAGGGCGGTGATCGGCTTCCGGGCGCGCGCCTCGAGCACGGCGAAGTGCGCCGACCGACTCGGCTCCTCGCTCAAGCCGGTGACCGACAGCCACATCAGCTCGGTCGCGCGGACGGCGTCGAAGTCGATGTCGTCTGGGCTGACCTGCAGGTCGGGAGCGGTCGGCTTGCGGTAGAACCAGAGCGGGAAGTCGTCCGGCGGGAAGATCTCGCAGAAGGTGACGGGGGTGGCGTACTCATGGTTGGTCACCACGTGCGTGTCGTCGACCCCGAGCTCGGTGAGAGCCCGGCGGACGAAGCGACCGAACGGGTCGTTGCCGACGCCGGTGATGATGCCGGCCCGACGACCCAGGCGGGCGGCGGCGACCGCGACGTTGGCGGTGGTGCCGCCGAGGTACTTGCCGAAGGACGTGACGTCCTCCAGTCCCACCCCGATCTGCTGCGGGTAGATGTCCACACCGCTACGACCGAAGGTCAGCACCTCCAGATTCGGTGACGCGGACTGAGCGGATTGGCTCATCTCTCTCCTTCGAGGGCTGCAGGGCGGCGCGGCGACCACTGCGGACGACGGTAGTAGCGGGTCAGGGCGATCGTCAAGATTTGTACAGACAAATTATCATTGTTCTCAGACCGGGTCACAGGTCACCCTCGAGGAACTGGGCGCGACCCAGACCGAAGGACCAGTCCTCGCGGCCGTTGGCCACCATCGACACGATCAGGTCGGTGGGGGCCACGTCGCACTCCGCGTCCAGGCGCTTGGCCAGCTGCTCGTACGCCGCCTTCTTCTGCTCCGTCGTCCGCCCCTGCTGCACGACCTGGATGACGACGACACCGTCGGTGCGCTCGAACCCGAGCCCGGTGTCCTCGGCGATGATGTGGCCCACGGGGTGCTCGGTGATGATCTGGTAGCGATCCCCCGGGGGCGCGGCGAACACGTCCAACATCACATCCTGGACCACGTCGGCGATCTTCCGCAGCTCGGCGGGCGACCGACCCTGCTGGACGTCGATTCGAACAAGCGGCATGGGACTGACCTCGTCTCTCGGGGAGGACTCCAGCATACTTTGTCAGGACATAATGTCAAATTCGGCCCATGTTGGAGGTCCAATCGGGTTTGAACATTCCGTCATTCGACGGCTTCCGCGACCCGTCGGCGGCCTCGGTCCTAAACATTCCGTCATTCGACGGCTTCTTGCGACCGTCGGCGCCAGACGGGCTTGAACATTCCGTCATTCGACGACTTCCGCAGCCGTCGGAACGGCTGAGTCATGCCGCCGCCGGCCGACCCGGGTAGCACCGGCCCCATTCAGGCGACAAACGACGCCTTCTGAGGTGCTGGCCTCGGTCGACGAGCGCGGTCCGTACGCGCTCGACCGTTGCCGCCGGCTCGTCGTACACGTCCTCGCTCACCAGCACGATGAACAGCCAGTCCTCGCGTTCCAGTTCCTCCCGTCGGAGGAGGTCCGAGCGGCGTTGAGACGTGTTCAGGTGATGACGGCCGTCGTATTCGATGACGATCCTGTCGCCGACGTAGCTGAGGTCCAGCCGACGACGCCAGTCACCGTTGGGATAGCGGATGATGTGGTTGGTGGTCGGTTCGGGCAGCCCGGCCAGCACGATGAGCATCCGCACCCGAGACTCCATGGGCGAGTTCACTCCCGTACGGACCAGGCGTGCCGCGCGGCGCGCGAGCCGGCACCATCGGCCGGTCCACTCGTCAGCTGCCGCGACCAGATCCAGCGG
>DATDAP010000583.1:0-4057 GCA_036525335.1 Microlunatus sp.
CAGGGCCAGACCGACCCCGGCGATGGCCACGTGGCCGAGACCGTCGCCGAGCAGGCTGAGTCGACGCTGCACGATGTAGATACCGATGGCGGGCGCGATGATGCCCGTCAGCAACGCGGCCAGCAGGGCCCGCTGCATGAAGGGGTAGCTCAGGATCTCGATCATCGGCGCTCCGTCATCCGCGCTCGACCGTCCCGCCGAGCAGGCCGCCGGGGCGCTCCGGCCCGGTGGACTCGTGCCCGGTGTGGTCGTGAGTCGCGTACGCCTGCGCGTGGCCGATCTCGGACAGGCTCCCCTGGGCGACGACGCGGCCCTCGCGCAGGATCACGCCGCGGTCGATCAGGGGGGTCAGAGGGCCGATCTCGTGCAGCACCACGACGACGGCGAGACCGGCGCTGACCCTGGCCGAGATCACGTCGGCCAGCACGTGCTGATGCTCGAGGTCGACACCCGCTGTCGGCTCGTCGAGGACCAACAGCTCCGGCTCGCCGGCCAGGGCGCGAGCGATCAGGACGCGCTGCTGCTGGCCGCCGGAGAGCTCCCGGACGTCGGTGTGGGCCCGACCGCCCATCCCGACCAGGTCGAGGGCGTCCCGGACTGCGGTCTTGTCCCTGCTCGACCGCGGGAAAAAGGGCCGGCGCAGCGAGAGTCGGCCGGAGGAGACGATCTCGGCCACGGTCGCCCCGCTGGCGGACGCGGTGGAGCGCTGCGGGACGTAGCCGACACGGGACCACCGCTGGAACCGTCCGAGCGGCTCACCGAACAACGCCACCGTGCCCCGCTCGATCGGCAGCAACCCCAGCACGGAGCGGACCAGCGTCGACTTGCCCGACCCGTTGCCACCGAGCAGGGCCACGGCCTCGCCGGCCCGCACGCTCATGGTGATGCCGCGCAGCACCGGCAGTCCGCCGAGCAGCACCGACAGGTCCTCGACCTGCAGGACCGGCGTCGGGCTCACGGGGCCGGTCGGGTCCAGCGGGGTCACCGGCATCCGTTGGCCTTCTCAAGGGCCGTCAGGTTGCTCTGCATGACGGCAATGTAGTTGTCCCCGCGCGACTCCGCGGTGACCGCCTCGATCGGATCGAGCACATCGGTCGTCAGCCCGAGATCGCCGGCGATGGACGTCGCGACGGCGGGCGAGACCAGGATCTCGTAGAAGATCGTGGTGACCCCGTGGGATTTGGCCTCCCGCTGCACGGCCGCGATCCGAGCCGGCGACGGCTCGGCGTCCGGGGTGAGTCCGCTGATACCGATCTGGGTGAGGCCGTACTGTTCCGCCAGGTAGCCGAACGCGGCATGGCTGGTGATGAACTCGCGCCGATCGCAGGTCTTCAGACCCGCGGCGTACGCGCCGTCCAGCTCTTTCAGCTCCTTCTCCAGGGCCGTGCCGTTCGCCCGGTAGTCGGCGGCGTGGTCCGGGTCGATCTCGGACAGCTGGGCGACCACCGCGTCGGTGGTCGTGACCATGTTCAGTGGGTTCAGCCAGACATGCGGGTCGAGCCCGCCGTGATCGTGGCCCTCCTCAGCGTGCTCGTCGGCGTCGTGCTCGGACGTGGGGGAGTCGTCCGCGTGGTCGTGGGCGCGCTCCTCGGCTTCGGTCTGCAGCGGCACGACCCCGGTGGTGTCGAGCACGTGGTCGTTACCGCTCTGCGCGATGGCCTCGTCCACCGCCGGCTGGAACCCCTTGATGTAGACGACGGCGTCGGCGTCGCTGACGGAGGCGACCTGGCGCGGGGTGAGCTCGACGTCGTGGGGCTCGGCGCCCGGTTGGGTCAGGCTCGAGACGGCCCCGTGGTGACCCGCGACGCGCTCGGCGACGAACTGCAGGGGATAGAACGCCGTCACGATCTTCAGCTGACCAGGCTGGGCCGAGGCCGGCTCCCCGGCGGTGCCGCAGGCTGCCGCAAGGAGGAGGGAGCAGCCGAGAGCAACGGCGCCGAGCGCGCGCGGGATGTTCACCATGGGAACCATGTTCAAGTAAATGGCAATGATTTTCAAATCGGGCTCGCGTGCCGGGCCTCGGACCCACAGCACCCGGGCCGGGTGCCGCCGGCGAGTCACGGACGGCTGACCGGCACGCCGACCGCCCGGCCAGTGCCCGGCCAGGTGCGGTCAGCCTGGTGTCTGCTGAGTCGCATCGGGTCCCCGGGGACGAACCCTGGCAGGATGGTGGGGTGGCCGATCAGAGCAGGAAGCCCCAGCCCGGCAGGAAGAGTGCCGGCCGGGATGATCGTGGCGTCTCCCGCCCCGCGAGCACCGGCAACCGCAAGCAGGTCGAGGACGCCAGTCGCCCCGTGCTGGTGCGACTCAGCTCGATGCCGCGGCTGGTGGTCCCGCTGGGCACGCTCGTGCTGGTGGCGCTCGGACTCTTCGCCCCGCTGCCCATCGCCCTGCCCGCCCTCGCCCTGGTCTTCTTCTTCTTCGCCTGGATCGCGTACCTGTCGTGGCCGGTGGTGCCCACCGGAGGCAAGGTGCTGCGCGGGGTCATGCTCGGACTCATCCTCGCCATGGCGGCGAGTCGCTTCTAGGTGGTCCCGCCGCCGGACATGATGACCGGATGGATTCTGTGGTCTACGTGTACGGCGGTCTCGGCTTCTTCTCGTTCATCCTGCTGTTGTTGGTCTATCTCGACGTCCGTGCGTCGCGGAAGCAGCAGAGTGAGTACTTCGAGGCGATCCTCACCCGGTTGACCGAGATCCGGGACCTCGACGCCGGTGGCCCTAAGCAGCGGTGAACTCGGCTACCTCGGGTTGTTCCAACCGGCTCAGCAGCCGGTCCAGGACCAGCGCGCGGTCGAACTGCATCGCGTGGTTGCGCGCCCGGTGGGCCAGCTCCTGGCGAGCCAGATCCGGCATCTGCAGCGCTTGGTCCAGCGCCGCCGCGATGGCTGACGGGTCGTCGACCGGCACGATCAGGGCCGTGTCGCCGACCGCCTCGCCGATCCCGCCGGTGTCGGTGGTGATCACCGGGCCACCGCCGGACAGCATCTTCTCCACCAGGGCGATGCCGAACGTCTCGATGAACTCCGGACGTGGCTTGCTGGGGAGCGCGAACGCCGCGCAGCCGGCCATCAGCGGCGACCGCTCGTCGTCGTCCACGTCGTCCAGGAAGAGGATCCGTTCCGCGGCCGGGGAGGCCGCGGCGACCTCACGCAGGAAACCGGCTTCGGGGCCGTTGCCGGCGATCACCAGTCGCAGGTCGTCGCACGCCCGACTCGCGGCGAAGCCGGCGATCAGGTCGTCCACGCCCTTGGCGTGGGCGAGCCGGGACAGGAACAGCACGTACCCGCCGGCCGTCAACCCACGCTGGGCGAGCCGCGCCGCCACCTCGTCCGGGTCCGGGTCGAGGAACTCGGTGGTGTCGATGGCCGGGTAGGAGATGGCCACCCGCTCGGTGCACTGGGCGGCGAAGTGCGTGCCGTGCCGGGCGTCGATCGCCTCGGCCGACTCGACGATCAACCGCCGGGTGTAGTCGGACACCGCCACCGGGATGTCGGAGCCCAGGTAGGCCGACAGCACGTGCGCGGCCGCGCCGAACCGGTTCTCCTCCACGCACGAGCGGACCACGTTGGTCACGTCGGAGCCGACCGCCTCGGCGATGGTCACGACGTTCACCGGCAGTCCGGTCGCCTCGGCCGCGCGTACCGCGTCGGCGATGGCGATGGTGTGCGGGCTCAGGTAGAGCGACATGGCCAGCGTGGGTACGCCGTCGGTGAACAGCTCGACCAGCCTGCCGGTCAACCCGGAGAGATAGCGGCCGTCCGGCACCTTGTAGTCGCCGACCGGCTCCGGTCGCTCGACGATGATGCCGTCGCTGTACGGCGCGATGCCGTCCAGCGGCTTCAGCGGCAGCCCCGACTCGATCAGCCGGGCGATCGGCCAGGTGACGATCCGGACCTCTGTGAAGCCGCGAGTGAGCGCGGCCTCGGCCAGGTTGCGCGCCTCACCCGAGTGACCACAGATCACCGGGTCGGCGCGGACGACGATGACGAGTCGTCGCAGGCTCGCGAACGCTGTCTGACGGGTGTGGTTGATCATGCGGTCACCTCCACGGGAAG
>DATDAP010000584.1:0-4220 GCA_036525335.1 Microlunatus sp.
TTCTCCTTGGGCGCCAGCACCCGTACTCGGACGGGCGCACCGGCGCCGGTCAGTCGGCGACCGGGGTGGGCGCTGCCCACCGGGCGCACCACGATGGCGGGATCACCGAGACTGGCGTCGCCCATGATCAGGTCGAGTCCGTCCAGCAGCGCCCGGTCACTGCGGTAGCAGGTGCCGAGGGTGGCGATCGTGGTCGACTCGCGGGCCACCTGCAGATAGCTGTTCACGTCGGCGCCGCGGAAGGCGTAGATCGCCTGCTTCGGATCTCCGATCACGACCAGCGTGCTGTGCTGGTGGAACGCCCGTCGCAGGATGTCCCACTGGATCGGGTCGGTGTCCTGGAACTCGTCGACCAGCACCACCGGAAAGCGGTCGCGCAGCCGCTGCGCCGCCAGGTCGCCGTGACGCGGATCGGCCAGGGCGTCCCGCAGCCGGGTCAGCATGTCGTCGTAGGTGAGGTAGCGCGCGCGCTCCTTGCGTCGTCGGACCTCGTCGACCACCTCGCGGGCGAAGCTGCCCCGCTCGTCGGCGCGAGCTCCGGCGCCGAGCTCGGGCACCAACCGGATCGGACCAGCCCGCACGACGTCCTCAGCGAGCCTCAGGGCGTCCTCGAACTTCAGCAGCGGTTGCTCCGCCGTCGCGTACCGGCGCAGGTAGACGTCGCGAGCCACCTCGGCGGTCAGCTCGGCCAGGTGCTCCACGAACACCGCGTCCGGCTCGGGGTCGCCGAGCACACCGAGGTCGTCCAGCATTCGCAGACAGAACTCGTGAGTGGTGGCGATGGTCGCCGCATCGAAGTCGGCCAGCGCCCGGGCCACTCGCTCGTGCCGGACGGCCAGCTCGGTCGCGTCGACCGCGAGCAGCAGCTCGGCCACGTCGTCGCGGACCGGCACCGGGGTGCCGGGGGGCGTCCGGCCCAGGGCCTCGGTCAGCTGCGACTCCAACCGGACCAGCCGGTCCCGGACCCGGACCCGGAGCTCGTCGGTGGCCATCCGCCCGAAGGTGACGATCATCAGCTCGTGCAGCTCGACGTGACCCTCGGCGACGTAACGAGCGGCCAGGGCGGCGATCGTGTACGTCTTGCCCGTGCCGGCGCTCGCCTCGAGCACGGTCGTGCCGGTCGGCAACGGACCCTGCACGTCGAACGCGGTCGGCGCCGGACGGGGCGACTCCGGCTCGCGCCGCGGCGGAGTCGCGACCTCCGCGCCACTCGTGCTCTCGCCGGTCCAGTCGGGCGTCATCGCAGCTGCTCCACGGTCAGCAGAGGTTGGAAGACCCGCCGCGCCAGGGTGCCGAACCGGCTCGGCTCGGCCAGGGTGCCGCGCTCCTCCTCAGGTCGCGACGCGATGGCGGCGAGCTCGGCCAGGGTGACCCCGACCCCGAAGAACCGCTCGTACGCCGAGTCGCGCTCCCAGCCCCAGTCCTTCTCGGCCGACGACTCGCCCGGTGTGACCTGCAGGTCACGGAAGCGGAGCCGGGCGTACTCGAGGGACGTCCGCGGCGCGAACGGCAGCGGCTCGCGCAAACCCGTCGCGTACAGGTCGAGCTGGTCGTCGAGCACCAACGCCGCCCAGCCGGGATCGAGCGGACCGAGCACGGAGGTGCCGCGTCGACCGATGGTGACGGCCTGCCACTCGAGTCCCGGATGGGCCGCGGTCAGCGCCAGCACCCGGATGAACGCGGCCAGGCGGTGTTTGGCGGCCAGGCTCGAGTAGCTGACCGAGACGAGTGTCTGGCCGTGGAGCGGCCCGATCGTGCCGGTGAGCAGCCGATCGCCGACTTCGAGGGCGAGGTCACGGCTGTCGGGTTCGCCGACCAGCCAGGGCCGGGCACGCTCGGCCACCTCGGTCGCCTGGCGTTGGACGGCCTCGAGCGCGCGGGCGCCCAACGCCCGGGGCGGCAGGCTGCCCCGTCGCCACTCGGCCCCCGCCAGGCGCTCCGGATCGGCGTCCTGCAGCAGCTGGGTCACCATCCGGTCACCGACGCCCCAGCTCTCCAGACCGTCGAGGGTGACCGGCAGCTCGTCGGTGATCGGGTCGCGCTCGTCCCAGGTCGGCAGCCCGCCGCGGTCCCGGAGCAGGGCCTTGACCGGGTGCTGGAAGAAGCGGATCAGGTCGGCGATGGCCACCTGCCCGGTGGTGATCGCACGCGGGAGCGGGTCCTGCGGGTAGACGGCGGTCCCGGCGGAGCGCTCCCCCGCGGCCGCCCGAGCACCCCGCAGGGCCGCGGCGTCGAAGCTGAACGGGGGGTGATCGCCCGCAACGGCGAAGTTTCCGGCGTCGAAGGGCTGCAATGGATGGCGGTGCACGACGACCTCCCGCGCCGCCCTGCCGTCGGCGGTGCGCACCGTCTGGTCGACCGCATCGAGCAGCTCGCCGATCGGCACCGCGGGCGGACGGGTCGCTCCGGTGCGCGGATCGGCTCCGCTGTAGAGGACCAGCAGGTGCTCGGTGGCGCTCATGATCGCGTCGAGCAGCAGCTGCCGGTCCTCGCTGCGTCGATCCCGATCGCCGACCCACGGGTCGCCCGAGAGCACGTCGTCGCCGTCGGAGCGGGTCCGTCGGGGAAAGGCCAGATCGTCCATCCCGAGCAGGCAGACCACGCGGTGCGGGACGGAGCGCATCGGGTACATGGTGCAGACGGTCAGCGTCCCGGTCCGAAAGTTGGCCCGGCCGGCTCGTCCGCCGAGGCCGTCGGCGAGCAGGGCCTGCAGCTCGGCCCGGGTCAGCACCGCCTGTTCCGCGGCCTCGCTGCTGGCGAGGGCCGTGAGCACCCGAAACGCCTGCCCGGTCTGCCAGCTGTCGGCGGTGCTGGTGGTGGTGAGCGCCTCCACGGTCTCCTTGGCCAGCTCCACCCAGCGCGGCATCGAGTGGTCGGCGCCGAAGGCGGTCAGGGCGGTGCCGAGCCGATCCACGAACTCCGCCAGCCGGCCGACCAGCTCGACGTCGGAGGAGTCCACCTCGTCCAGCGGCAGGGCCGTACCGATGAAGTGGTTGCCCTCCTCGTCCATGGTCACCCCCAGCAGCAGCCGGTCCAGACCCGCCGCCCAGGTGTTCTGACCGAGATGATCGAGCCCGTACGGCTTCCGCGACGCCATGTCCAGGCCCCAGCGGACACCGCTGGCCGCCACCAGCTGGGCCAGTCGGTCGAGATCATCGGCGCTGAACGCGAAGCGGCGGGCCACCGGCGGCTGTGCGCACAGGTCGAGCACAGCGGACGCCTCCAGCCGTGAGCCGGCCAGATCGAGCACGGTGCCGAGCACGCCGAGCAGGGGGTTCAGCTGTCGCAGCGCCCGGTCGGCCAAGCGGACCCGGATCCGGTGACCGGGGTGCTCGGTGTCGGTGCCGTCGTCGGCCAGTCCGAACGCCGCCGAGATGAGCGGGGCGAAGCGCTCGATGTCGGGGCACAGCACGACGATGTCCCGCGGCTCGAGCGTGGGATCGTCGGCCAGCAGACCCACCAGCAGCTCGCGCAGCACCTCGACCTGACGGTCCTGGCCGTGGGCGGCGTGCACCTGCAGGCTCCGGTCCTCGGTGTCGAGCAGGGGTCGCTCCGTCGTCGGGCGTGGCGCGGTGTTGGTCGCCAGATCGTGCTGCAGCTGGGTGAGCAGGGTGGTGGGCGGCCGAGGATCGGCCTCCCGGTGGTGCCGGTCCCCGGGGCGCGCGCCGGTGAGCACCAGCTGCAGCTCGCGAGAGTCACGGCCGAGGTAGCCGAGCAGACGATGGTCGACGGCCTCCAGACTCGAGTCGTCCCGACGCCGGCGCGGCGGGGTGTTCGGTCGGGCGGCCAGCGCGTCCCACAGAGCGGGGGACGGATGGGTCAACCACAGGTGGACGTCGCGCTGGGCGCCCAGCGCGGTGAGCACACGGTGCTGCGTCCGGTCCAGACCAGTGAGCCCGAACACCGACAGTCGCTCCGGCAGATTCAGGGTGTGGCTTCCGCCGGAGAGACGAGCGAGGGCCTGCGGCAGCCGTTCGGCGGGCGGCGGCACATCGAGCTCGCTCCGCAGCCGCCGCCACAGCTCCGCCTGCCAGGCGCGATCTGCGGCCAGGGGAGCGCCGCGGGAGTCGACGTCCTCCCCGACCCGCCACCGGTCGAGCAGCTCGGGCCGCTCCGATCCGTACCGGGCGAACAGGTCTGCCGCCCGCCGGGCCGTCAGCCAGCGCCGGCCACCGCGCGACTGCTCGGCCGAGCGGCCCCGCAGGTGACTCCACAGCAGC
>DATDAP010000585.1:0-3167 GCA_036525335.1 Microlunatus sp.
TCAACCGGTTCGATCCGGCGGCGTCGTTCGGCGGGTACGGCGAGTCCGGCTTCGGCCGGGAGGGTGGGCCGTCCGGGATGGCGGCCTACCTGGACACCGACGACGAGCCGACGTTGGCGCCGAAGAAGGGGGGACGTCGATGAGCCACCTGTCCGTGCCGAAGACGTACAAGCTCTATCTGGGTGGCAAGTTCCCCCGCTCCGAGTCGGGCCGCACCTACCCGCTGCGCGACGCCGACGGCCACCTGCTGGCCAACGCCGCCCGCGCTTCCCGCAAGGACGCCCGCGACGCCGTGGTCGCCGCCCGCAAGGGGTTCACGGCCTGGTCGGGCGCGACGCCGTACAACCGGGGACAGGTGATCTACCGGATCGCGGAGATGCTGGACGGCCGACGGGCCGAGTTCGTCGAGCTGCTGACGCGTGGCGGCGCCCGGGCGTCGGCGGCCGGCACCGAAGTCGACGCCGCGGTGGACCGGCTGGTGCACTACGCGGGCTGGACCGACAAGCTCCCGGCCGTGTTCGGATCCAGCAACCCGATCTCAGGTCCCTACTTCTCCTACTCCGCCCCCGAGCCCACCGGCGTGGTCGCGGCGCTCGCTCCCGGGGACGCCCCGCTGCTCGGTCTGGTCTCGGTGATCGCGCCGATCATGACCGGCGGCAACGCGTGCGTCGTCATCGCGGCCGAGCCCGACGCGTACGTCGCCGTCACCTTCGGCGAGGTGCTGGCCACCTCGGACGTGCCCGCCGGCGTGGTGAACCTGCTCACCGGAGCGAGCGCCGAGATCGCCCCACACCTGGCCGCGCACGCCGACGTGAACGCCCTCGACCTGACCGGTGCCGACACTGAGCTGGCCACCGAGCTGGAGCGGTCCGCGTCGGAGACGGTGAAACGGGTCTACCGGCCGAAAGGCACCCCGGACTTCACCGCTTCGCCCGGCACCAGCCGGCTGCGGGCGTTCCTGGAGATCAAGACGGTCTGGCACCCGGTCGGGGCCCTGTCGCTCGCGGGTGGCTCTGCGTACTGAGGTGCCAGCTGCGCATTCGCCCCGGAACCCCCACTCCCACCGGGCCAAGGTCGTGCTGCTCGCCGGTCCGTCCGGCAGCGGGAAGTCGCGGGTGGCCGCGCTGTCGGCCTGCCCGCAGCTCAGGTTGGACGACTTCTATCTCGACCTCGACCACCCGGGCCTGCCGCGCACCCTCGGGATCGTCGACTGGGACGACATCGCGAGCTGGGACGCTGCAGGCGCGCTGGCGGCCATCGTCGCCCTCTGCACCACCGGCGAGGCGCTGGTGCCGACGTACGACATCGCCATCAGCCGGCGGACCGGGCGCCGCGCCCTCGACCTGGAGAGCGCCCCCTGCTTCGTCGCCGAGGGTCTGTTCGCGGCCGACCTGGTCACGACGTGCCGCGAGGACGGAGTGCTCGGTGACGCGCTCTACCTGAACCGGCCCCGCGGATTGACCATGCTGCTGCGGTTCGCCCGCGACGTCCGCGAGCACCGCAAGTCGATCTGGGTGCTGCTCCGGCGCGGGTTGGCGCTCTATCGGGCCGAGCCCGCCATCCGTGCCCGCTCGCTCGGGCTCGGCTGTCGACCGGTCAGCCTGCGGGAAGCCCTCCGTGTGGTCGAGCAGAGGATGCACACTAGGTCCTCGTGAGTGAACCCCAGCAGCTGCGGATCGCCTACCAGGGCGAGCCGGGCGCCAACTCCCACATCGTCTGCGTGCAGCACTACCCCGCCGCCGAGGCGATCGCCTGTGCTTCGTTCGAGGACGTGTTCGCTGCGGTGGACACCGGCGAGGCGGATCTGGCCCTGATCCCGATCGACAACTCGATCGCCGGTCGGGTGGCCGACATCCACCACTTCCTGCCCGCCTCGGGACTGCACATCATCGCCGAGCACTTCCTGCGGATCCGGTTCCACCTGATGGGGGTGCCCGGCACCACGCTGGACACGATCAGGACGGTGCACAGTCACGTGCACGCGCTGGGCCAGTGCCGCAAGATCATCAAGGCGCACCACTGGACCCCGCTGATCGCCGGCGACACCGCCGGTGCCGCACGCGAGATCGTGGAAGCCGACGACGTCACGCAGGCGGCGATCTCCCCGCCGCTGGCCGCCGAGATCTACGGCCTGGAGGTGTTGGCCCGCGATATCGAGGACGAGGAGCACAACACCACCCGCTTCGTACTGCTGTCGCCGGAGTTCGTCCAGGCACCCGCCGGGAACGGCCCGGTGGTGACCTCGTTCATCTTCAACGTACGGAACCTGCCCGCGGCTCTCTACAAGGCGCTGGGCGGATTCGCCACCAACGGCGTCAACATGACCAAGCTGGAGTCGTACATGGTGAACGGCGAGTTCACCGCCACCCAGTTCCTGGCCGAGGTCGACGGCCATCCCGACGACCTCGGACTGAGCCGGGCCCTGGAGGAGCTGCGCTTCTTCACCACCGAGGTGAAGGTGCTCGGTGTCTACCCGGCAGACCCGTTCCGCCTAGTGCCGTCCTGAGCCATTTGCTAGGTTGAGGGCTCGCTGGTCCGCCCGACACCTCGACCCCACCGCATTCGCGGGGAGCAAGCAGGTAGCCATGACGACCGCAAGCCACACCGCCGAGGCCGATTCGCCCAAGAGCGAGCTCAAACGCTCGATCACCGGCCGGCTGCTCTTCTTCTACGTTCTCGGAGATGTCCTCGGCTCCGGCATCTACGTGTTGATCGGCGCGGTGGCTGCCGCCGTGGGCGGTGCCTTCTGGATCGCCTTCGCCGTCGGTGTCACGGTGGCCGCCATCACCGGACTCGCCTACGCCGAGCTCGTGACCAAGTACCCACAGGCGGCCGGTGCCGCCCTCTACGTGAACAAGGCGTTCCGCAAGCCGATCCTGACGTTCTTGATCACCATCTGCATGCTGTCGGCGAGCTTCGCCGCCTCCGGCTCCCTGGCCAGTGGGTTCGCCCGCTACTTCGGCCAGCTCTTCGAGCTTCCGCCACCGCTGCTGGTCACCATCGTCTTCGTGCTCGTCCTCACGGCGATCAACTACATCGGCATCACCGAGTCGGTGGTGGCCAACATGATCATGACGATCGTGGAGGTGTCGGGTCTGGCGATCGTGATGCTGATCGGGATCATCTACGTCTTCCAGGGCAACGCCAACTGGGGCGCGCTGACCGAG
>DATDAP010000586.1:0-2362 GCA_036525335.1 Microlunatus sp.
TTCGGCCGCGATGCGGAGCTTCACCACCGCCTTCCTTCAGGCCGACGAGCTGGGTGCTCCGCTGGCCGAGACGCTCAACCAGATCGCGCTGGACATGCGCCGGGAGAGCGCCCAGATGCTGCGCCGCAAGGCGTCCCAGACGGTGCCGAAGGTGACCCTGGTGACCTCCCTGGTGATGGTGCCGGCCGCGCTGATCCTGGTCATCGTGGGCTTGGCGATCGGCTCGGGCATCGACTTCGGCAGCATCTCCGAGGCGTTGCGGTGAGTCGGGACCCGGGCCCGGCCGCGTCGGCCGAGGCCGCGTGGGCGGACGCGCTGCTCGACGACCCCGGTTATCTCCGGCTGGTGCGCTGGGTCTTCCACGCCCGTCTGCTGTGCCTGCTGCTGGCCACTCCGGCCACGCTGGCCACGCTGAGCGGTCCGGACCCGTCGCCGACGTCGGTCGTCAGTCTGCTGCTGCTGGCCCTGGCCAGCCTGGTGTTCGGCCTGGGCAACCGGCCGATCAAGGTGCTGATCCGACACCCGCTGCTGGCCATGATCGACATCGCGTTGACCCTGGCCCTGCTGGTCAGCGTGGACTCCGCCCAACCCGCGGCGCTGACGGTCGTCTGCTCCGCCCTGTTGACCGGTCTGCTGTTCCCGCGCCGGTTCCTGGTGGTGCTGACGGTGACCCTGGCCGTGGGGTCTCTCGGCGCACCGCGGACCCTGCTCGGCACCCTGCCCGAGACCTGGACGGGCTGGCTGGCCCTGCTCGCCGGTACGCCCGCGCTGGTGGTCAGCTTCGCCGTCATCGGCGCCCTCATGCGGTCGGCCGTGGGCAGCGCCGTCCAGGCCCGGCAGGAGGTCGCCGAAGCCGTGGCGGCGGTCGGCGCCGCCGATGAGCGCGCACGGTTGGCCCGCGACATGCACGACTCGGTCGGCAAGTCCCTGCACGGCATCTCGCTGGCCGCCTCGGCCCTGCGTCGTACGGTCGACGACGACCCGGAGGCCGCCCGCGAGCTGGCCGGTGAGCTGGCCGCGGCGTCCGAGCAGGCCGCACAGGAGGCGCGTCAGCTGCTGGTCGGGCTCCGCCAAGGCCAGCTGGACCGCCCGACCGTCGACGTGATCCGGGAGATCCTCGACGACTGGCAGGCCGACACCGGGGTCGATGCCGAGCTCACCACCGTGGAGGCCGTCGACGCCGATCCGGTGGTCACCGTCCAGCTGGCGGCCGCCCTGCGGGAGATGCTGCACAACGTCGCCAAGCACGCCGAGGCCACCCGCGTCGAGGTCGGGCTGACCGATGCCGCCGGTCTGCTCGAGCTGACGGTGCGCGACGACGGCGTCGGTTTCGACTTCTCGCGGGCCCATCGCCTGGAGTCGAGCGGCCACTTCGGACTCCGGGGACTGAAGGAACGCGCCGCGCAGGTCGGCGGCGCGGTGGAGATCGACTCCGTACGGGGAGAGGGGACAACCATCCGATGGACAGCATCCAGACAACCGGTACCGGCCTGAGCGGCGACGACGGAAGCGCGGAGGAAGCGGCCAGGACCGTGATCCGGGTCGCCATCGCCGACGACAACGCGGTGGTGCGGATGGGGATCCGCAGCCTGCTGGGCACCGCCGAGGACGTCCGGGTGGTCGGTGAGGCCGGCGACGGTCTCGCCGCGGTCGCGCTGGCCAAGGCCAAGAAGCCCGACGTGATGCTGCTCGACGTGCGGATGCCGCGCCAGGACGGCGTGGTGTCGGCCCGCGAGGTGACCCAGCACACGCGGGTCCTGATGCTGACCTACTCCGACTCCGCGGAGGTGATCTCCGCCGCCGTCCAGGCCGGCGCGCTGGGTTACCTGGTGCACGGCAACTTCAGCGAGGACGAGCTGCTCTCCGCCGTTCGGATGGCAGCTCGCGGCTTCGGCACCTTCTCCGCCCAGGCGGTGGCCGCCCTGTCCCGGCCCGTCGCGACCGCGGCCTCCCGGGCCGCTCAGTTCGGGCTGTCGGAGCGGGAGGCCGACGTGATGGAGCTGGTGGCCCGGGGCGCGGCGAACACCGCCATCGCCCGCGAGCTCTACATCTCGGAGAAGACCGTGAAGAACCACATCAACCACATCTTCGCCAAGCTCGGCGTGACCAGCCGCGGGCACGCGGTCGCCCTGTGGCTCGGCGACCCGCAGGGGTGACGGCCGTGTCCTCTCGGTTCGCGAACTGTGCTTGATGAGCAGCCGGTGAGCATGGGTCCTGGCGGGGGCCGAGATTGGGCCCGTGGTTGGGTCCACGGGCCCATGTCCAACGGCCCCGAAGTTCCTAGATTTGTCCTTGTCAGCGCGACCGCAACTAGGCGGAAGCCGAATCCGACCCGAACGGGTCACGAGCAAGGGGGAAACCC
>DATDAP010000587.1:0-2242 GCA_036525335.1 Microlunatus sp.
TCGCCGAACAGGGCCTGCTTCCCCTCACTACCGATCACCCAGAGCATCCCCCGGTGGTGCACGGCCCCACCCAATGAGGCGAGCACCTTCCCGTCGGCGACCGGGAAGGCGTCTCGGGGCAGCCGACGCCAGTCCCGGCCGTCCGGCGACGCGATCAGCGCACTCGGGTACCTGTCTCCGGTGCGCGGTGTGGCGTTCCCGATCAGCAGGAAGCCGCCGTCCCAGCCGAGTCCGGCCGTGGGCTCGAAGGCGGGCTCGGAGGTCAGCAGGTCACGGTCGAGCACCAGACCTTCCGACCAGGCCGGTCCCTCGTCCGGCGACCGGACCGGCGCACAACCGAGCAGCAGTGAGACGCCGATCCCTGCGCCGCCCAGCAAGATGCTGCGGCGCGACACCGGGAGCGTCAGCGCGTGCACGTCGGCACGCCGGAACTCGGGCCGATACCGCTCGCCGTGTCGTCCTTGCTCTTGACGCGTACAGCCTTGGTGGCACCGACCGGCACGTAGTACGCGGGCACGCCCTCGACGCCACCGATGATCCGGTACGGCGATGCCGTCGTCCCGACATCTCGCGTGTAGCTGTTCCCTCCGTACGAGTACTTCAGACGGATCATGAAGTCGTAGGACGCCGCACAGGCCCGGACGTTGAGGACGATACGGGCGGGATCGTCGAAGGACGCTTGGACGTTGGTGCCGAGACCACCTCCGCCTTTCACTTCGTCGTCAGCCTCGTCCAGTCGGACCATCGAAGAGCGATCCAGATCCAGCTCGTACTCCCGGTCGTTGCCGCCGCCGCACTGGCCCTCCCCAGTCACCAGGACCCAGCGTGCGTCCGGTGTCGAGTCGCGCCGCAGAACGATGACCTGCATGTCGTCCACCTGCAACACGCTGGAGTCCCGCGTCCGCAGCTTCATCGTCAGCTGACCGTGCTCCCGGGCGGCTGCCCCCACCAGGACAGCTTCAGCACTGTGATCGTTGGTCACGTCGAACGTCAGAGTGTCGATCGACGGCCCGCCCTCGGCCATGGACACCGACGTGGACGGGTCGCAGCCCTCCGTGGCCGGCCACAGCTCCACCATCACCAGCGGATCGGCGTCGACGATCTGGTCCACCCGGTCGGACACGTACGGCACGTACCGAGCGATCATTGGGGTGGCGATCGCCGCGAGCACGAAGGCGACCGCTCCCCAGATCGCCACGAGGGCACGCTTCGACAGTCGGCGAACGAGCGGAGTCTCGGCCGTGCCTTCGGACGGGGCGGCGACTTTCTCGGGCTGGCGCGGGACCACCTGGGGGCCGGATCGGCGGTCGCCCGAGCCGCGTGCTGCCTTCTTGGGCCGACGACGCGCTGGCATGAGAAATTCTTGCACCAGCCCAAAGAACGTCGCAACGGAGTTTGCTCGCCCGCGCGAGGGGCCGAGTCATGCGCCGCGCCCCTCGTGCTGATGGTCAACGCAGTTGACGAATGCCGTCTTCCGGTTACGATAGTCAACACAGTTGACCACCTCGAAGGAGAGAGCGATGCCCGTCGTTCACACCCCCACCGAACCCACCCACGCGCTCGGCGGTACCACCTTCACGTCGCTCGCCACCCCGAGTCGCGGCGGCACCGACGACACGTCGCTGTGGCGGGTCACCGTCGCCCCCGGTACGCCACCGACTCCGCACTCCCTCACCCGGGAGGAGATCTTCCTGGTGATCAGCGGCAGTGCCGACGTGACCATCGACGCCACTCGGGCGACGGCCCGGGCCGGGGACGCCATCGTCGTGCCGCAGGGTGTCCGCTTCCAGCTCGCCAACCCGAACGACAAGCCGCTCGAGCTGTTGTGCTGCCTGCCGGTGGGCGGACAGGCCCGCCTCGACGACGGCACGCTGATGACGCCGCCCTGGGCCCAGTGACCCAGGCCGACGCCGGGGATGCTCAGCTGCCCCTCGCCCGACTGTTCGCGATCGCCTACCGGCAGCTGATCACCGACCTGCACACCGAGCTGGCCCGTCGGGGCTGGACCGACGTCCGTCCGGCGTACGGCTTCGCCCTGCTCGCGCTGCGGGAAGGTCCCCTGTCCAGCGGTGAGCTCGGGGTCCTGATGGGGATGACCAAGCAGGCCTCCAGCAAGCTCGTCGAGGCCCTGGTGGAGGTGGGCTACGCACGCCGCGGCGAGTCGACCGGCGACGCACGGGTCCGCCCCATCGAGCTGACCGACCGCGGACGGGAGCTGCAGGCCGCCGCGGAGGACATCTAT
>DATDAP010000588.1:0-4954 GCA_036525335.1 Microlunatus sp.
CGCCCTCGCAAGCTCGGGCTCCCGCCAGACCCGCCACGCCGCTGACCCCACACCCCCGAACCCGAGCTCGGTTCTTACGGTTGCGTCCGTGGGGCACGATCAACAGCCCGTGGTCGCCGAAGAGTCCTCGATGACCTTGACCGGATCAGCCGAGCCTGCGGCATCGCGTTCGGTGGTCTTGGAAGGCTGGGGTGGTGGTGTCGCTGGTTCGGATGAATCCGGTTCTGGAGGGTTGCAGCTGGGTCGGCTGAAGGTCGATACGCCGGTGATCTTGGCGCCGATGGCGGGGATCACGAATGCGGCGTACCGGCAGCTGTGTCGGGAGCAGGCGGAGGCGGGGGCGGTGCCTGAGGGGGCGCAGGCCGGGTTGTTCGTCTGCGAGATGATCACCAGTCGCGGGATCGTCGAGCGGGACCGCAAGACCCAGGACATGCTGCAGTTCGACCCGGGGGAGCGGGTCCGGTCGGTGCAGCTGTACGGGGTCGACCCGGTGATCATGGGGCGGGCCACCGAGATCTTGATCAACGACTTCGCGGTCGATCACGTGGACCTGAACTTCGGTTGCCCCGTGCCCAAGGTGACCCGCAAGGGTGGGGGCGCGGCGCTGCCGTACAAGCGTCGGTGGCTGGAACTGATCTTGACGGCCGTGGTCGGGGCGGCCGCTCCGTACGGGGTGCCGGTGACGATGAAGACCCGGATCGGGATCGACCATGATCACCAGACGCACCTGGACGCCGGACGGATCGCCGAGCAGACCGGTTGTGCGGCGATCGCCCTGCACGGGCGGACCGCGCAGCAGGCCTATTCGGGTGAAGCGGACTGGGACGCGATCGCGGCCCTGAAGCAGCACGTGAGCATCCCGGTACTCGGCAACGGGGACATCTGGGAAGCCGGGGATGCACTGGAGATGGTGCGCCGGACCGGCGTGGACGGCGTGGTCATCGGTCGCGGCTGTCTCGGTCGGCCGTGGCTGTTCCGCGATCTGGTGGACGCGTTCGCGGGGAGGTCGACCCGGACCCTGCCCACGCTCGGTGAGGTGGCGAGCATGGTGCGTCGGCACGCGGAGCTGCTGGTGAGCTACAGCGACGAGGTGCACGGCTTGGCGGAGATGCGCAAGCACATGGCCTGGTACTTCAAGGGGTTCCCGGTCGGTGGGGAGATCCGGCGCTCCCTGGGACTGATCTCCAGCTTCAGTGATCTGGACGCCGCGCTGTCTCTGCTCGATCCGGCCGTGTCGTTCCCGACCGACGAGCTGGGAGCCCCCCGCGGGCGGCAGGGTTCGCCGCGCGCGAAGGTGGCCCTGCCGGAGCGCTGGCTGGACGATCCGCTGGCGGTCGACCTCGAGCTGGCCGACGCCGAGCTCGGGATCTCGGGTGGCTGAGGCAGGTGGCTGAATCGAACGACGGGGGGGACATCTCGCCCCGGGCGCAGCAGTGGGCGGCGACCATGCACGGACACGCGCAGGCCGGTCTGGTGCGGGCCCACGCGACTTCGCACGCCCTGACCGGACCCGGTCCGGTGGTGGCCCGCGAGCTGCGGGAGGAGTGGGAAGCCGTACGGTTGCGGCCCGGCGCCACCCGGGCCCGGGGTGCCGGAAACCGAGCCAGGGAAGAGGAACCGGACGCCGAGCGGACCTGCTTCGAGCGGGACCGCGACCGGATCGTGCACTCGACCGCCTTCCGCCGCCTGGCCGGCAAGACCCAGGTCGTGGTCTACCCCAGTGATCATCAGCGGACCCGGTTGACGCACGCCCTGGAGGTGGCCCAGGTCGCTACCTCGATCGCTCGCGGGATCGGCGCCAATGTGGCCCTGGTGGACGCGATCGCGCTGGGTCACGACTGCGGCCACGGCCCCGGCGGCCACGCCAGCGAGGACGCGTTCGATGCCTTCGTCCCCGAGGGCTACGACCACGGACCGTGGGGTTCCGATGTCGTCCTGGCTCCGCTGAACCTGTGCACAGAGACCCTGGACGGCATCCGCAATCACTCCTGGTCCCGGCCCGCGCCGGCGACCGTCGAGGGCGAGATCGTCAGCTGGGCCGACCGGATCGCGTACTGCGCACACGATCTGGAAGACGCCATCCACGCCGGCATCGTCACCGAGGCCGACATCCCCGCCGAGGTGGCCGACGTCTGCGGTCGAACTCGTCGGGAGCAGCTGCGGAGCTTCGTCCGCGGGGTGATCGGGGCGGTCGATCGCTACGGCGAGGTTGGCCTGGAAGCGCCACAAGCCTCGGCGCTGTCCGCGCTGCGAGCCTTCAACTACGAGCGCATCTACGTCCGCCCCGCCTCGCTGGCCCAGTCCCGCGCGGTGGTCGAGGTGCTGCGCGCGCTGGTCGAGTTCTACGTCGAGCACCCCGCATCGATGCCGACGCCATCCGCCTTCGAAGTCGCTCCCGGCGACCCCGTCCGGGCTGCGGTGGCGTACGTGGCCGGGATGACCGACCGGTACGCCTTCGACCGCGCCGTGGCCGAGCTCGGCTGGGACCCGGCGCGCCTGCCTCCGGCCAGCTGATCCCTCGGTCTGTGGGAGGAGGTAGGCGACGACCTGCTGCGCCACCAGGGTGACGTGACCAAGATCGACATCGTGCCCGACGAGATCAAGGCCGTCTACCGGACGTCGTTCCAGCTGTCGCCGTACGCGTTCCTCAACGTCGCGGCCCGCGCGCAGAAGTGGATCGACCAGGCCATCAGCCGGAACATGTACCTCGCCGACCGGGAGATCTCCACCATGGTCGACGTCTACACCGAAGCCTGGCGGATGGGCGTCAAGACGACCTACTACCTGCACATGATGCCCGGCACACCGCCGAGCAGAGCACCGTGCGCGTCAACAAGGCGTCCGATCGCCCTTCGACAGCATTGTCCGGTGGGCCCGCTCGTCACGGCTTCGGGGCCCCGTGCGGTCGCGCCGACCCCGGCGGCGACCCGGGCGGTGACTCCGGTGATCGCACCAGTTGTCGCTGTCGCGCCGGAGCTCGTGCTGGAGGTGGTCGACGGTGCGGCCTGCCCGGTCGATCCTCAAGAGCGACTGCAGTGTGACTCCTGCCAGTGAGCCACTCTCTTCCGAGCATCTCGTCCTGCACCACCGTCGAAAGAAGATGATCATGACCCTGACCGCGACCCCTCCCCACATCCTCGGCACCGGCATCCAGGAGGGCCTGATGCTCAAGCCGGTGGCCTACCCCTGGGTCTACGAGCTCTACCACCAGGCCGTGGCCAACACCTGGCTCCCGCACGAGGTCCAGCTCGGCGAGGACCTCGCCGACTTCGCCCGGATGAGCGACGACGAGCGGCACGCCCTCACCTTCCTGATGAGCTACGTCAACCCCAACGAGCGGCTGGTCAACAAGGCACTCGCGTTCGGCGTCTACCCGTACGTCAATGCGGCCGAGTGCCACCTCTACCTGGCCAAGCAGATGTGGGAGGAAGCCAACCACTTCATGGCTTTCGATTACGTGCTGGAGACCTTCCCGATCGACCGGGAGGCGGCCTACGAGTCCCACGTGACGGTGCGTCGATGGCCGCCAAGGAGGAGTTCGAGGTCCGCTACATCCGACGGATGACCGAGCAGACGCTCGACATCTCGATCGTCGAGGGCAAACAGGACATCGTCCGCAACCTGATGGCATACAACGTGATCCTGGAGGGGATCTGGTTACTCCGGCTTCATGGTCGCGCTGTCGTTCCGGCAGCCGAACCTGCTCCGCAACTTCGCGTCGCTGATCGACTGGGTCGTCCGGGACGAGAGCCTGCACCTGAAGTTCGGCATCAACCTGACTCTCACCGTGCTCGAGGGGAACCCGGAGATCGCCACTGACGAGTTCGCCACGGAGATCCAGGGCACGATCATCGACGCGGTGGCCATGGAGGAGGCGTACAACCGGGACCTGCTGCCGAACGGCATCCTCGGTCTGAACGCTGACTACATCAACACGTACGTGAAGTACCTGGCCGATCGCCGGCTGGAGGAGCTCGGGTTCGAGCCGTCTACGGGGTGGCGAACCCGGCCAAGTGGATGGCCACGGCCAACGACACGTGGGAGCTGGTCAACTTCTTCGAGTCCATCAACACCTCCTACGAGGTGGACGCCCGCGCCCACGACCCCACGAACCCGCTGACGCACTCCTGAGTGCACTCACGCACGGTGTACACACCGTGCGTGAGGCACCGGAGGAGTGCGTCAGCGGGTTTGGGCTGCGGGGGAGCGGGTGGCAGCAGAGGCTCAGGAATCAGTGCTTGGCGCCGACCAGCTCGGGCTCGCGGTCTTCGACCTCGTCGCCGTGGCCGTGGCCGTCGTCGACCATGGTCTCCTCGTTGAACGGATCGCCGCCGGACAGCACCAGAGCCACCTGGTCGTGGTCGACGCTCTGGGTCCAGGTGCCGATGACCAAGGTGGCGATGGCGTTGCCGGCGAAGTTGGTGACGGCCCGGGCCTCGGACATGAACCGGTCGATGCCGACGATCAGGCCGACACCGTCGATCAGCTCAGGGCGGTGCGAGGCGAGGCCACCGGCCAGGGTGGCCAGTCCGGCGCCGGTGACGCCCGCGGCTCCCTTCGAGGCGATCATCATGAAGACCAGGAGCGAGATCTGCTCGCCTACCGTGAGCGGGTCACCCATGGCTGTGGCGATGAAGAGCGAGGCCATGGTCAGGTAGATCGCGGTGCCGTCCAGGTTGAACGAGTAGCCGGTGGGCACGACCACGCCGACGGTGGAGCGGGAGACGCCGATGTGCTCCATCTTGGCGATCAGTCGCGGCAGTGCCGACTCCGAGGACGACGTGGCCACGATGAGCAGGAACTCCCGGGCCAGGTAGCGGAAGAGCGAGAAGATGTTGATCCGGGCCACCACCCACAAGAGCGTGCCCAGGATGACGAAGACGAACAGCGCGCAGGCCGTGTAGAAGCCGAGCATCAAGATGGCGAGCGCCTTGAGGGCGGCGATGCCGGTGGC
>DATDAP010000589.1:0-3827 GCA_036525335.1 Microlunatus sp.
CGTGGCTTCGGTTGCGGTGGTTTCCGGCTGCCGCAGTGTGACCACAGACAGGATGCCTACGATCCCGGTGACGATGAGGGCGGCTTCGAGGACGCGGGCGGTGACGAAGCCGAGTGCTGCTCCTTCGTGCTGACGTCGGAGGAGGGGGAACAGGACGACTGCGGTTCCGATGCATGCGAGCGCGGTGATCAATTCGAGGACGCCACCCCAGAGCACTCGGGTGTCTGCGCCGGAACTGAGGACGTAGTCAGGGTTGCTGAGTACTGGGGTGTACAGAACAAACTGTGCAGGGATGGAGGCGACGATCGTGATGAGGTACATGACCCCGGCCACCAGGGCCGTGCGTCGCGGTGGAGTTGGAGTCACGAGGGTCGCTGCCGGTCGTTGAGTCGCTGTGGTCATGTCGGTTTTGCCTTTCGGGTCACGGTGGGGGCAGCGCTGAGGAGTTGGCGCGGGTCGGATGGTGAGGTGGGCGTAGGCCGGTGAACGACTTCAACCGAGTCCGGGCGGGGCGCTGGACGGTCAGGATGTGATGTCGGCAGAACTGCGACGATCAGTCGAGGGAGCCTCCGGCTCCCCACTGGTCCGACTGAGGAGCACGGATGACCCCGGTCTGCTTTGAGTGCCTTGCGCACACCGAGGCCCTGTGCGATCAAGAAGATCACTTCGAGCACGAGGAAGCCGACAATCACGGTCGAGTGCCCGGCGGCGAGTGCCCAGACAAAGGTGAGCGCGAACGCTGCGCGTCCGGCGGTGTCGGCGGCGATGAGGAGAGGTACGGGCCAGATGACTCGCACCACTCCCCACATCGTGACGACGATGCCGAAGAGCGTCACGAAAAGGACGTGAGCGGTTTCGAAGGTCGGCATGTCAGCGCCGGGGAGCCCTAGCGACCCGTGAACTTGAGCAAGTACGCCGAGGACGAGGGCTGCCGTCCATGGCGTGGCGAAGACGGCGGTGACGGTGAGGTCGTAGATCGCGCCGACACGACCGGCTGGGACGAGAGTCAGAGATCGCATGGGTTCCAGACCTTTCCGGAGGAGTTGAGGCCTCGAAACGTAGGCCGCGACGTGGTGGCCGAGCGTCACCACATGTGGTGATCGACGATGTGACATTGCGACCCGCTTGGCAGGGCTCGTCGACGAGTCTGGTCAAGGGGGTCGTCGACGAGCGGGTGAAGGGGTTGTGCCTCTGACTATCGGCCTATCGGCCGCTGTGAAACAGCGAGCACCCGAGCGCTGCCAACTTCTAGACTCACGTCGTGTCGACGCCTGTGCTGGTCAGCAAGCTGTACGCACCTGCGCGCCGCGGCCGCCTGGTGCCACGCGAGCGGCTGCTGCGGGCCATCGACACGCTGTTGGAGCCCGGCCAGCGGTGTGCGCTGGTGTCTGCTCCAGCAGGCTTCGGCAAAACGACGCTGGTGAGCAGCTGGACGTCGGCCGCCGCCGAGAACCCTGGTCGTCGGTTGGCAGTCGCCTGGGTTTCGCTGGATGAGGCCGACAACGACCTGAGCCGCCTGATGGCTCACGTTTGCGCTGCCCTGGAGCGGGCTGGCGTACCGGTTGATCCAGGTTCAGTGGGTGGCGCGCTGGACGTAGCAGGGGCCACCGCGATCCTCACCGCGGTGATGAACCGAGTCAGCGACACCGCAGTTGACACCACGGCTGCCGCAAGTGATGCCGATCGTGACGCCACAGATCATGACGACGGGGATCGGCGCTGGTTGCTGGTGTTGGACGACTATCACGTTGTCACGGCCGCGGAGGTGCACGAAACCCTGACCTATTTCGTCGACCACCTGCCGGAGCAGTTGCGCTTGCTGATATCGACACGTTCCGACCCGCCCCTGCCGGTGGCACGGCTGCGGGGCCGTGGCCAGCTGACTGAGCTGCGGGCCGGCGACCTCAGGTTCACCCACCAGGAAGCCGGCCTGTTCCTGAACCAGGTGATGGGTCTGGAACTTCGCACGGGTGAGATCGCGGCGGTTGACGACCGTACCGAGGGGTGGGCTGCAGGGCTGCAGCTGGCCGGTTTGTCGCTGCGCGGCCGCACCGGGGCCAGCGACGTGTCGGAGTTCATCGAGGCGTTCACCCACAGCAATCGTTACGTCCTGGACTACTTGGTGGACGAGGTTCTCGGCCAGCAACCCGACGCGGTGCGCGAATTCCTTCTCCGCACCTCAGTGTTGGGCCGATTGACGGGCGGCCTCTGCGACGCAATCACCGGCCAGAGCGGCAGCGCGCAGATGCTGGACCATCTTGACCGTGACAACCTGTTTCTGGTGCCGCTCGACGATGGGCGGGTCTGGTACCGGTACCACCACCTGTTCGCCGAGGTCCTCCGCACGCGGCTCCGGGCTACTCTTCCCGACATCGTGGCCGGTCTCCACTGTGCGGCGAGTGACTGGTACGCCGACCACGACTCCTACGAGGACGCGGCGCGGCACGCGTTCGCCGCCGAGGACTTCGACCGCGCCGGCCGGCTCGTCGAGACCGCGCTATCCCAGATGCGGCGCCAGCGCCGCGACGGGTTGCTGCTGGCATGGCTGAGGGCACTGCCTGAGGACGTGGTGCGGCCGAATCCCGTGTTGAGCATGTCGGTCGGTTGGGCGGCGTTAGTCGCGGGGGATCTGGACGGGATGGAACGGCGGCTCGATGACGCCGACCGCGCCCTGAATGCGGCCGCCGGCGATCCGGCCGTGGCAAAGATGTGGGTGGACACGGAGGACCTTCGGTCCGCCCCTGCGGGCATCGAGATGTACCGGGCCGCGCTCGCTCAGGCCCGTGGCGACAGTGACGGGACCGCCGCTCATGCCCGCGCCGCGCTGGCACTCGCCGGCCCGCACGATCACTTCATCCGTGGCGGCGGCGCCGGGTTCCTCGGCCTGGCCACCTGGGCGAAAGGTGACATCACAGAGGCGCTGCCGACGTTCGAACAGTCCGTGACCGCCCTACGCGCTGCCGGCAACCACGTCGACGCGCTCGACGCGACCATCGTCTTGGCCGACATGTGGGTCACCGCCGGCCGACCGTCGCAGGCTCGAGCCATCTGCGAACAGGCACTGCGTATCGCGACCGGGCACGGGGAGCCGTACCCGCGAGCAACCGCCGACCTGCACACTCAGCTCGCCGAACTTGCCCTGCGAGTCAACGATCTGACCGAAGCCGAGGAGCACTTGGCGGAGGCCGCGGCGCTGTCCGAACGCGGTTTCATCACCGAGAACCAGCATCGGTGGCCGATCGTGATGGCCAAGGTCCACGCCGCACAGGGTGACTACCCCCGCGCGTGGGACCTCCTGAACGAGGCCGAGAACCGGTATCGCCCCGGCTTCTATCCGGACCTGCATCCACTCGAGGCAACCAGAGCACGCATCCAGCTCGCCAGCGACGACCTCGACGCCGCCGCCAGATGGGCTGCTCGCCTGGATCTGCGCTTCGAGGACGAGCCGGAGTTCATGCGCGAGTACGAGCACCTGACCGTCGTTCGTTGTCACCTGTCCCTCCACCGCAGGGCTCAAGATCACCGGCACGCGTCGGCGGCACTGGATTCGCCAGCAGACCTCATGGGGGTTCTGGAGCTGCTGCACCGACTGGAGTCGGCTGCTGTTGCCACCGGCCGGCATGGCTCCGTCTTCGAGATTCGGCTCTTGCAGGCACTCACCCAGGACGCCCGCGGGGACGTGCCGGCGGCTGTGTCCACCTTGGCGCACGCGGTGCAACAGGCACCGGAGTTCGAGCCGTGCGCCGGCGTGTTCCTCTCGGAGGAACCGGCGCTAAAGACGCTGCTCGAGACAGCGGCAGAGCTCACCGACCCATCGACGGCGCAGC
>DATDAP010000590.1:0-9584 GCA_036525335.1 Microlunatus sp.
CGAGTTCCGCAGTCACGGCGAGCGGGTCGTCCAGGGGCAGCGCCTGATGCAGGCGTACGGCGACGTCCTGCTGGGGTGGCACCACTCCCCCCGCCGCCGCCAGGCGCCCCACTACTACCTCCGCCAGCTGCGGGACTGGAAGGGCTCCATGCTCGTGGAGTCGTTCGCGGCCGAGGATCTCGCGACCTACGCCGGCTACTGCGCCTGGACCCTCGCTCGCGCGCACGCCAGGTCCGGCGATCGCCTCGCGATCGCGGGTTACCTCGGCTCGAAGGACGGCTTCGACAACGCCGTGGCCGACTTCGCGGCCGGCTACGCGGATCTCAACGAGAAGGACTTCGCGCAGCTGGAGCGGGCCGCCGTCCAGGGCCGGATCGTCGCGCAACGAGGAGTGTGACGCCGCTACCCACGAGTGGTCGACTGTGCCCGTTCCGGGGTCACCGCCCGCTGGACGTCGCCCGGTACCCGAGCCGGCGCGAGCCGACGACGGCGGACCGCCTTGCTGACCTCGACCACGATCGGCAGGGCGGCTGCGAGGAGCGCAGAGACCAGCCACTGCAGCGGACTCAGACTGGTGGTGAGGAGGGCTTGCTGGAGCGTCGGGAGCTGCGTGGCCAGGAACAACATCATCACCGGGACCAGGGCGATCACCATGGCCTTGACGAGTGGGGGGTCGAGACCGCTGCCCGGATCCCGCCGGTTGACGATCGCGTTCATCGCGGTCCCGATTCCCATCACAACGAAGGTCATGGTCAACGAGACCGACGCGTGCTCCGTACTCGGCTCGTCCGGTCCGGCGACCAACGGGAGCAGCGCGGCGAGGAACAGCACGGCGGCGTACACGATCCAGGTGAGCACCGCGGTCCGGTTGGTGATGGGCACCTTCGGGTCACGCGGCGGCCGGTGCATGACATCGGGATCGCCTGGGTCGATGGCGATGATGGCGACACCGACGGCGGTCGCGAAGAAGAGCAGGTAGAGCACCATGGGTGGTGTCAGCGCCACCCCCTCGTTGACGTTGAGGATCGTTGCCGCCAGGAACAGGAAGATCAGGGCGAGCAGCTGGGTCATCTGGTAGCGCACGTAGGACACGATCTTGTCGTAGACCCGCCGACCGATCGCCACGGCGTGCACCAGGGTGCCGAAGTTGTCATCGGTCAAGATCATCCGAGCGGCCTGCTTGGTGACTTCGCTCCCGCTGCCCATGGCGACCCCGATGTCCGCCTGCTTCAGCGCCGCCGCGTCGTTGACCGCGTCACCGGTCATGGCGACGATCATCCCGCCCTCCTGCATGGTCCGCGCCAGCCGGAGCTTGTCCTCGGGTGACACCCGCCCGAAGACGTGCAACCCGGGAAGCCGCCCCCGAAGCTCCTCGTCGGACAGCTGGCGCAGCTCGGTGCCGCTGATGGCACCTGGACCGAGTCCCAGGGAGGCTCCGATGGCCTGGGCGGTGACCGCATGGTCGCCGGTGATCATCCGCACGTCGATCCCGGCCGCCAGCGCGGTCGTCACCGCGCTCTTGGCCTCGGCTCGCAGCGGGTCGATGATGCCGGCCATCGCCACGAACGCGAGATCGTGGATGAGCGACATCGGGTCGGTCGCCATGGCCTCCAGCGAGTCCGCCTCGATCAGCCGGAGTGCGAACGCGAGCACCCGCAGTCCGTCACGACCCATCCGCTCGTTCGCGGCCACGATGTCGGGGTGAGCGTGCTCGATCGGCAGCTGGGAGCCGCTCAGGGGACCGCCGGCCATCGAGCATCGAGCGAGGACGACATCGGGTGCGCCCTTGACCAGCGCGACGACGTGCTCCGAACCGTCCAGGGTGATCCGGTGGAACGTCGCCATGAACTTGTAGTCGGAGTCGAACGGCACCTCCGCGAGCCGCGGGTAGGCACGTCGCGTCTCCTCGACGTCGACGCCGATCTTGGCCGCGAGCACCACCAGGGCCGCCTCGGTGGGATCACCGATCACGCTGCCGTCGTCACTCACCACTGCGTCCGTGTCGAGCGCCAGGCCCAGTCCCAACCGGGTGAAGTCCGGCACCGGCTGAGCAGCGACCGAGGTGATCGTCCCGGTCTCGCTGTAACCCTCCCCCGTCACCGAGAACCAGCGACCGCTGGCGTACAGGGTCGAGACCATCATCTCGTTCAGCGTCAACGTCCCGGTCTTGTCGGTGTTGATCGCGCTGGTGGCACCGAGTGTCTCCACGTCGGTCAGGTTCTTCACCACCGCTTTCGCCTCGGCGAGCTGCTTCGCCCCCATGGACAGCAGTCCGGACACGAAGGCGGGCAGCCCGGTCGGCATGGCCGAGATCGCCATGGCGGTGCCCAGCAGCAGCAGGTCCTGCGCCGGTATCCCCCGCAGCAGGCCGACCACGATGATCACCGCCACGGCGCCCCAGGCGATCAGGCCGAGGACCTTGGTGAGGGTGTCCAGCTCCTTCTGCAGCGGCGACCTGGTCCGCGAGACCTTGGTGAGCATCGTCGCGATCTGACCCATCTGCGTCTGCATCCCGGTCGCGATCACCACCATCGCCCCCGTGCCACGGGTCACCGACGTGTTCTGGAACAGCATGTTCGTCTGGTCACCCAGACCCACGTCGCCGGACTCGATCACCCGCGCATCCTTGGGAATCGGCGCGCTCTCGCCGGTGAGCGCCGCCTCCTGCGTCTCCAGCGTGGCGGACCTGAGGATGCGGCCGTCGGCGGGAACGATGTCACCCGACTCGAGGTCGATCACGTCCCCCAGCACGATGTCGCTCGCCGCGATCAAGCGGACCTCACCGTCGCGGACCACGCGGGCCTGCGGCACCTGCAGCTTCGCCAGGGCATCGACGCTGGCCCGGGCCTTGAGCTCCTGCCGTGACCCGAGGACCACGTTCAGCACGATCAGCAGACCGACGATCACACCGGTCGACACCTCGCCGATCGCGATGCTGACCAGTGTGACCACGATCAGCATCAGGTTCATCGGATCCCGCAGCTGGGCGAGAGCCACAGCCACCATCGATGGCGGCTTCTCCGCAGCGATCTCGTTCCGGCCGTACTCGGCGAGTCGGCGATCCACCTCGACCTGGGACAGTCCCTGCTCGCGGTCGGAGCCGAGCTGGTCGATCACCGCGTCGGGGGTAGCGCCGTAGGCGGGGCCCGCCAGACCCACCGCAGGGCTCGAAGTGCCGCCGGACGTCATGCCGACCAGCTCCTTCCGGGATCGGTGGTTGCGGCCGGGCACCCGGACGAACCTCTGGTCGTGACCACTTCTGTCGGCGTCCGACGGTGTTCGTCGGTCAGTCGGTCTTTGCCTGCTGACGGGTCGAGACCAGCGCCCAGATGACGAGGACATCGATCGCGATCACGACGATCGCCCACACCGGGGAGTACGGCAACCAGGTGAAGTTGATCACTGCCGCCAGGGCGGCCACCACGATGCCGGCCATCCTGGCCCACCCCTGACCCATCAGCAGGCTGATGCCGATCGCCACCAGGGCGAGACCGATGAGCAGGTGGACCCAGCCCCAGACGGTCAGATCGAACGCGTAGACGTAGTTCGGGAGCAGGACGATGTACTTGTCGTTGACGATCGCGGCTATCGCCTGCAGGGCTTGAAAGGCTCCCCCCAGGATCAGCATGATCCCCGCGAAGACGGATACGCCGTGCGCCACCGGCGCCGGAAGCTGGTGCCTGGCTTGTGACATGGTGTTGCCTCTCGATCTCAGATGTGCGCGATCCTAATGAGACAAGCAGAGTGCGCGATTCACCCTGATCGGGTGAACCACTTGATCAACCGGAGGGCCGGGTCGTGTCCGTCGAGGGCGGCGGGGGCTCGACGAGGTGCCGGACCTGGACGTGTCCCCGCGTGCTCGCATCGGCCCCCACCTGTGGCCCCGCAGTCAGCCAGGCCACCAGAGGTCGGGCCGTCAGACCGTGCAGGAGCACGCTCAGCAGGACCGAGAGACCGATGGTGGCCACCACATCGTCGACGGCACCGGGGACACTGTGCAGATCCTCCGCGGCGATCAGGGCGAACACGACAGAGGCGAGACCTCGGGGCCCGAACCAGCCGACGAAGATCACCGACCGCCAGTCGACCTTGGAGCCGATCAAGGCCAGCGCGACCGGGACCATCCGGACGACCGTGAGACTGACCACCGCGTACACCAGGATGCGCCAGCTCCAGTCGGCGGCGAGGGTGGGCACCGCCAAGGCGCCGAACAACATCCAGCAGAGCATCGAGGCGAGCCCGCAGGTCTGCTCGACGTAGTAGACCTCCGCGGTGCCGCCGCGACCCGCGCTCGCCCCGAACGCGGTACCGGCCACGAACGCCGCGACGTAGCCGTTGGCCAGCAGCAGCGTCGCGATCACGAACGCCAGCAGGGCCAGCGCCAGCACCGCGGGCCCGGCGATGGCCTCCGAGCTCCAGCCGCGTCGGTGCGCGATGCGGAGCGAGGTCCCCCCGGCGATCCCGATGGCCAGTCCGACGACGACACCGATCGGCAGTCCCAGGAGCGCAGCGGCCAGTCCGAAGTCGGAGCTGGCGCCGGCCTGGATGATGATCACCGCGAGCGCCGTGGTGACCACGGGCGTGGCGATGCCGTCGTTCAGGCCACTTTCGACGTTCAGAGTCTGCCGGATCCGGTACGGGACCCGCTCATCCGTCATCACCGTCGCTCCCAGGGCCGCGTCCGTCGGCGCGAGCGCTGCCCCCAACAGAACGGCGTACCACGGGCTCAAGCCCAGCAGGGTCATCCCGGCGATGGATCCCAGGACGATGGTGAGCGGCAACCCGATGCCCAGCAGGCGGGCGTAGCGGCCGGCGTCACGGCGCAGGGTCGAGACCCGGACCCGGCTGGCGTCGGCGAACAGCACCCAGACCAGAGTCACCTCGCCCATCAGCTTGGTGAGGTGTGGGTCCGGGGCTATCTGCAGCAGCTTGACGCCTTCGGCCAGCACCAGCCCCACTGCGACGAAGTAGATCGGCGCAGAGATGGACCGCGCCCGGTTGGAGACGAGGGCCCAGACGAAGACGGCGCCGAGAATCAGGGCCAGGGCGGGCAGGTACATGATTGTGATCTCCCCTTCCCGGCGACCGCCGCGATGGTGTCATCCCCGGCGGCGTCACCGCTTCACCCGTCACGGGGGATCCCTCGCCGGGCGGCCGATCTCTAGGCTCACCACGGTGAGCGGGAATGACCAGGGCAGCGTCGCTGCCCCGCAGTGGCACTCGCTCGTACCCGGCATCGCCCTGGTCGCGAACTACCGTCGCGAGTGGTTGGCCAAGGACCTCGTCGCCGGGCTGGTGCTGTCCGCACTGCTCGTGCCGCAGGGGATGGCATACGCCGAGCTGGCCGGTCTCCCGCCGGTCACCGGGCTCTACACCTCCATCCTGTGCCTGATCGGCTACGCGATCTTCGGTCCGTCCCGAGTGCTGGTGCTCGGTCCCGACTCCGCCCTCGGGTCCATGATCGCGGCCACCACCGCGCCGTTGCTGCTGGCCGGCGGCGACCCGGCCCGGGCCGTGGCGCTCGCCTCCCTGCTGGCGATCTTCGTCGGGATCGTCATGGTGGTCGCCGGCCTGGCCAAGTTCGGGTTCATCGCCGACCTGCTGTCCAAGCCGACGCAGATCGGCTACATGAACGGCCTCGCCCTGACCATCGTCATCAGTCAGCTGCCCAAGCTGTTCGGGTTCTCGGTGGATGCCGACGGACTGCTGCGCGAGCTCGGAGCCGCGTTGATGGGGGTCGCGCAAGGCGTCGCCAACCCCACCGCGGCCGTCGTCGGCATCGCCTCACTGGTCGGCATCCTGCTGCTGAACAGGCTGCTCCCCAAGCTGCCGAGCGTACTGATCGTCGTGGTGCTGACCGCCCTCACGGTCAACTTCCTGAACTTGAGCGACCGCGGCGTGGACACCATCGGTGTGCTGCCGCAGGGTTTCCCGCCGTTCACCCTGCCGTTGGTGATGTGGTCCGACATCCCAGCGCTGGTCATCGGAGCACTCGCCATCGCCGTGGTCGCTCTGGCCGACACCATGTCGACCGCCTCGGCCTTCGCCGCCCGGAGGGGCGAGCAGGTGCGCGGCGACCAGGAGATGATCGGCATCGGCGTGGCCAACATCGCCGCCGGCTTCTTCCAGGGCTTCCCGGTCAGCACCAGCGGCTCCCGCACCGCAGTCGCCGAGCAGGCCGGCTCCAAGTCGCAGGTCACGGGTCTGGTCGGCGCGGCGGTGATCACCTTCGTCCTGCTGTTCGCAACCTCGTTGATGCAATACGTGCCGCAACCCACCCTCGGCGCCATCGTCATCGCGGCGGCCCTCTCGCTCGCCGACATCCCCGGCACCCGACGCCTCTGGCGGCAACGGCGGATGGAGTTCTGGCTGTCGGTCATCGCCTTGCTGGGTGTCGCCTTTCTCGGTGTCCTGCCCGGCATCGTGGTGGCGGTGGCCCTGTCGATCCTCAACGTGTTCCGCCGCACCTGGTGGCCGCACCAGGCCGAGCTCGGCAGGTCGGCGGAGAAGGCCGGCCTGCACGACGTGACTCGCCACCCCGATGCGGAGGTCCTGCCGGGACTGGTCGTGTACCGCTTCGATGCACCCCTGATCTTCGCCAACGCACGGATGTTCTCGGAGGCGATCCGAGGGCTGCAGGCCGATCGCCGCGAGCTCCGCTGGATCGTGATCGCAGCCGAACCGGTGACGGACGTCGACACCACCGCCGCGGACATGCTCGAGGATCTGGACGAGTGGTTGAACGCGCGGGACGTCTCGTTGGTGTTCGCCGAGCTGAAGGATCCGGTCCGCGAGAAGATCGAGCGCTACGAGCTCACTCGGACGATCGACCCGGCCCACTTCTTCCCCACCGTCGACGCTGCCGTGGCCGAGTACATCCGGCAGACGGGTGCGAGGTGGCACCGCAACGGAGCCGATCGGTGACCGGGGCGCACGAAGCAACGATCGCCCCCTCCCGGCGGTTCGCCGCCGGCTTCGCCCTGCTCGCACTGGCGGCTCTCGTCGCCTTCCTGGTTCTCGCGGCGCTGTCCCGCTGGATCGTGCTGCTGGCGACTGTCGTGTCCATGTCGGTCTTCGTCGTCGCGGCCTGGTACGTCGTGGCACGGCACGGGTTGGCCAGGGCCGTGGCCGCCGCGGTCGCCGTGGTCGCGATCGCCGTGTCGGTCATCGTGGTGCTGGCCAGCGAGAGCATCTGGGTGCTGAGCGTCGCCCTGGTGCTGGCGTCGGTCTCGATCGGCGCGGCCGGTCACGCCCTGCGGGGCAGGGGGTCGGATGCACCGGAGCGGTCGCCAACAGCCGCCCGTCACCCAGTGCTGCTGATGAACCCTCGATCGGGCGGCGGGAAGGCCGAGAGATTCGGTCTCGCCGACCGCTGCCTCCGGGCAGGCATCGAACCCGTCGTGCTGCTTCCCGGCGACGACCTGCTGGAGCTCGCCGAGGCGGCCGTCGCGGGTGGCGCCGACCTGATCGGTATGGCTGGCGGCGATGGGTCGCAGGCGCTGGTGGCCTCCGTCGCGAGCCGACACGGACTGCCGTTCGTCGTCGTCCCGGCGGGCACCCGGAACCACTTCGCCTTGGATCTGGGCATCGACCGCGAGGACGTGCCCGGAGCCCTGGAGGCCTTTCGCGACGGCGTCGACAGGTCGATCGACCTGGCCGAGGTCAACGGACGCGTCTTCGTGAACAACGCCGCCATGGGTGTGTACGCGACCATCGTGCAGTCCGCGGAGTACCGCGACGCCAAGGTTCAGACGATGGCCGCGATGCTGCCCGATCTGCTCGGGCCGACCGCCCGGCCATCGGAGCTGCGCTACACACTTCCCTCCGGTGAGGATCGGTTGGCGGGCCAGCTCCTGCTCATCTCCAACAACCCGTACCAGCTGCACCACCTGCACGGCAGCGGTAGGAGAGCACGGATGGACGCGGGCGTGCTGGGTGCCGCGTCCGTGACGGTGTCCACGGCCGCCGACGTCGAAGCGCTCACCGCGCTCGAGCTCACCGGGCGGGTGGACCAGTTCCACGGCTGGCAGGAGTGGACCGCGCCGACGATCGAGATCCGGTCCCCACGACCGGTGGAGGTGGGGGTGGACGGCGAAGCCCTGATCCTCGATCCGCCGCTGCGGTTCGTCAGCCGGCCGGCCGCCCTCACCGTCCGTCTCCCCCGCGCCGCGACCGTGGGCGGCGGCCCGCCGACCCGACTGACCGATCGATCCACCGTCGCCGCCTTGTTCACCATCGCCTTCGGACAGAGAGGTGAACCCGGATGATCGCTTCGTCATCGCTCCCGGACGCATCGAGGCGGCAACCGCCGGGCACTGCCCTGTGGCTGGAACTGAGCCGGGCGGATCGAGTTGTCTACCGCGCGGTGGCCGGCTTCTCCACGCCTGTCCTGGATCTCCCGCTGCGCAGGGTGTCTGACTTCGCCAATCACTCGAAGCCGTGGTTCATCGTCGCGGGGATCTTGGCGGTCACCGGTGGCTCTCGCGACCGCATCGCGGCTCTGGTCGGCGTCGGCGCCATCGGGCTCACCTCGTTCGTGGTGAATCAGCCCATGAAGCTCGCTCATCGCCGGGAGCGACCGGACCGACCGCTGTTCGGGGTACCCGAGTCCCGCTGGGTGGTGATGCCGACGTCGACGTCATTCCCCTCGGGACACTCCGCGTCGGCCGCGGCCTTCGCCGCAGCGGTCGGTCACGTGCTGCCCGGGGCGCGCTGGCCATTGCGACTGGCGGCGACGACGGTCGCCTTCTCGCGGGTGTACACCGGCGTCCACTACCCCGGTGACGTCATCGTCGGAGCCACGGTCGGCGCCATCCTCGGGGCGGCAACCGCCCGAGTTGCCATCCGGGTCGCACGCAGCTGCAGCGAGCGGTCAGCGCGGGCGGCGGGCCCAGTCGATCACGGCTGATCTGTGGGCCGTCATGGATCGGCCGGCACCGCCTCAGTCTGCCCAGGCCCGCCGCCGCGGCGAATCATCCCCACGGCCTGATCGACGTTGCCGTGCAGGTGATCACGCCCGATGAGATCCAGGGACCCGTCGCGATCCAGCACGGCGGCTACCGCGTCCTTCACCCTGGCCAGCTGCAGCTCCAGCCCGGCTTCGCGCGTCAGGCTCGCGATCGCGGCGACCTGGGCCGTCCCCTGTGAGTCGATGAAGTTCATGCCCGCGCAATCCAGCACCAGCCCGCGCAGCTCCGGTCGTGCGTGGATGAGGTCGCGGACACGGTCCTCCACTGCCTCGCAGCTGGCGAAGAAGAGCCCGCTGTCGATCCGCAGGACGGCGACGGCGGGATCCAGCACGTCCTCGGGGTGCGCCGAGACGTCTCGGTAGGCCGTCGTGCCGCGCTGCCTGCCGAGCTCGGGCAGCTGGGGATGGGTGGTGACCCCGACCAGCCAGAGCAGCGAGAGGATGACCCCGACGATGACGCCGGCCAGGACACCGACCAGCAAGGTGGCCACGATGGCGACCAGCGCGATCCAGAAGTCGAAGCGCTGTACCCGCGCCAGCCGGCGCATCTCGCCGACGTCCATCATGCCCATCACCACGGCCTCGATGATCAGGGCCGCCAGCACCGGCTTGGGCA
>DATDAP010000591.1:0-2502 GCA_036525335.1 Microlunatus sp.
CGGACGCGAAATGACGCACTCCGCCCCGGCCGGCAGCTCGAACGGCATCCGTGGATGGAAATTGCCGACCCGAGGGGCCAGGCGAATGGCCTCAGCGACAGGCCCGAGTGCGACCACGCACGAGTCCGGCCGCCGGACGCCGCGGGCCCGCTCCCAGTTCGGGAGCGAGCCCGTGACGAACTCGGCCCCGCCGTACGCCGTGAGTCAGCGGTGCAGGTCGAACCGGTCGAGCTCGGTGACCCTGCCCCAGGCCGCCACGAAGTCGCGGACGAACTTCTCGTTCGCGTCGTCGCTGGCGTACACCTCGGCCAGGGCCCGCAGCTCGGAGTTCGAGCCGAAGACGAGGTCGGCGCGGCTGCCGACCCAGGTGGCCTCACCGGTGGCGTCGTCGGTGGCCTGGAAGGCGTGCGAACCCGGATCCAATGGCTTCCAGGTGGTGCCGAGCTCCAGCAGGTTGACGAAGAAGTCGTTCGTCAGCACGCCGGGACGGTCGGTCAGCACCCCGACCGAGGTTCCGTCCCAGTTGGCCCCGAGTACCCGCAGACCGCCGACCAGCACGGTCATCTCCGGCGCGCTGAGGGTGAGCAGGTTCGCCTTGTCGACCAGCAGGTACTCGGCCGGCAGGGCTGCGTACTTGCCCGCGTAGCTGCGGAACCCGTCGGCGCTCGGCTCCAGATACCCGAACGACTCGAGGTCGGTCTGCTCCTGGCTGGCGTCCACCCGTCCGGGGCGGAACGTGACCACGGCGTCGACACCACCCGCTCGGGCCGCCTGCTCGACCGCCGCGTTGCCGGCGAGCACGATCAGGTCGGCCAACGAGACCCGCTTGCCCCCCGGCTCCTCGTTGAACCGGGTCTGGATGGCCTCCAGGGTCTCCAGCACCGTGGCCAGCTGAACCGGGTTGTTCACCTCCCAGTCCTTCTGCGGGGCCAGCCGGAGGCGGGCGCCGTTGACGCCGCCCCGCTTGTCGCTGCCCCGGAAGGAGGAGGCTGCGGCCCAGGTCGTCGACACCAGCTGGGCGGTGCTCAGCCCGGAGTCCAGGATCTGCTGCTTCAGGGTGGCCGCGTCCGCGTCGTCGATCAGCTCGTGGTCGACCGCCGGCAGCGGATCCTGCCAGAGCAGCTCCTCCGCCGGCACCTCTGAGCCGAGGTAGCGGACGAGCGGACCCATGTCGCGGTGGGTGAGCTTGAACCAGGCGCGGGCGAAGGCGTCGGCGAAGTCGGCCGGGTTCTCGTAGAACCGACGCGAGATCTTCTCGTACGCCGGGTCGACCCGCAGGGCCAGGTCGGACGTGAGCATCCGCGGCTCGCGGCGGGTGGCCGGATCGTGCGCGAGCGGGACGAGGTCGTCGCCGGCGCCGTTCTTGGGCCGCCACTGGTTCGCGCCGGCCGGGCTGGTGAACAGCTCCCACTCGTAGGAGAACAGGATGTGGAAGAACTCGTTGTCCCACCGGGTCGGGTGGTAGGTCCAGGTGACCTCCAGTCCGGAGGTGATGGTGTCGTCGCCGGTGCCGGTGCCGAACCCGTTCTTCCAGCCGAGACCCTGGGTCTCCAGCGATGCAGCCTCGGGGTCGAGGTCGAGGTTGCTGTCCGGCGCCGCACCGTGGGTCTTGCCGAACGTGTGGCCGCCGGCGATCAGGGCGACCGTCTCCTCGTCGTTCATGGCCATCCGGCCGAAGGTCTCGCGGATGTCCTGGGCCGAGGCCAACGGATCCGGCTGGCCGTTCGGCCCCTCCGGGTTGACGTAGATCAGACCCATCTGCACGGCCGCCAGCGGCCGGTCGAGCTCCCGGTTCCCGGTGTAGCGCTCGTCGCCCAGCCAGGTGGTCTCCGGACCCCAGTAGACGTCGTCGTCCGGCTCCCAGACGTCGACGCGCCCACCGGCGTAGCCGAAGGTCTCGAAGCCCATCGACTCCAGCGCGACGTTGCCGGCGAGGATCAGCAGGTCGGCCCAGGAGAGGCTCTGACCGTACTTCTTCTTCACCGGCCACAGCAGGCGCCGGGCCTTGTCCAGGTTGACGTTGTCGGGCCAGCTGTTCAGCGGAGCGAAGCGCTGCTGACCGGCGCCGGCGCCGCCGCGGCCGTCACCGACCCGGTAGGTGCCCGCGGAGTGCCAGGCCATCCGGATCATCAGCGGGCCGTAGTGACCGAAGTCGGCCGGCCACCAGGACTGCGAGGTGGTCAGCACCTGCTCGATCTCGGTCTTGACCGTGGGCAGATCGAGCGTGGCGAAGGCGGCGGCGTAGTCGAAGTCGTCGCCCAGCGGGTTGGCCACCGCGGGGTTCTTGGCCAGCACCTTGAGGTTCAGCCGGTTGGGCCACCAGTTCTCGTTGGCCGACCCGTTCGTCGGGTGCGGCTGCTGCGCCTCACCGTGGATGACCGGGCAGACGCCCGCCGCCTCGGTCTCCTCCCCGGTCGTGGTCGTCGACTCGGTCTCGTCCTCGGAGACGACGGGGGTGTCGCTGTCTGTCATCGCTGTCCAATCTGTGCGTTGTTCGGCCGG
>DATDAP010000592.1:0-18729 GCA_036525335.1 Microlunatus sp.
CCCATGCCGCGTACGAAGATCCTCGTGGTCGACAACTACGACTCGTTCGTCTACAACCTCGTCCAGTACCTGGCGCAGATCGGCGCCGAGGTCGAGGTCTGGCGCAACGACGACCCACGGTTCGCCGACGACGCCTTCACCGACGGCTTCGACGGCATCCTGCTCTCGCCCGGACCCGGCACCCCCGAGGAGGCCGGCGTCTGCATCGACGTGATCCGCCGCAAGGCCGGCGACCTGCCCATCTTCGGGGTCTGCCTGGGGTTGCAGGCGATCGGAGTCGCGTACGGGGGTGTGGTCGACCGGGCTCCCGAGCTGCTGCACGGCAAGACCTCGTCGGTGCACCACGGCGGGTTGGGGGTGCTGGCCGGCTTGCCGGACCCGTTCACCGCCACTCGCTACCACTCGCTGGCGATCGAGCCCGACACCGTCCCCGACGTGCTCGAGGTGACCGCGGCCACCCCCGGCGGCGTGATCATGGCCGTACGCCATCGCACCCTGCCCGTCGAGGCCGTGCAGTTCCACCCGGAGTCGGTGCTGACCGAGGGCGGCTACCAGATGCTGGCCAACTGGCTGGCGATCTGCGGCGATCCCGAGGCACCCGAGCGGGCCAAGGACTTCGCACCCCTGATGAGCGCCCGCTGAGGCGTGAGCTTCCTGACCGGAGCCACTGACCGACTCCGCTGGTGCTGCAACATACGCGGAGTCGGCCAAGGGTGAGGGTTGACCACTCCGCTGGTGCTGCAACACCCGGGGTGAGGAAGGTGCCGAACTGGAGATCCCGGCCGTAGTCGGTCACGCGCGGAGCCTCTCGAGAGCGGTCACGACCCCGATCCTGCCCCATCCCGCCCGCGTCCGAGAACGTGGTGATGCTGCGAGTAGACCCCGTCAGCGGACCCCACGCGGCCGGAACTGCACACTCATCCGCGGCCCGACCGGGCGGGTCGTCTTGGGCACCGCATGCTCCCAGGTCCGCTGACAGGATCCGCCCATCACGATCAGGTCGCCGTGGCCGAGCCGGTGGCGGATGGTCGCACCGCCGCCACGCGGTCGGAGCAGGAACTCGCGGGTCGAACCGAGCGAGACGATGGCGACCATGGTGTCTTCGCTGCGGCCCCGGCCGAGGGTGTCGCCGTGCCAGGCCACGGAGTCGTTGCCGTCCCGGTAGAGGCACATGCCGGCCGTGGTGAACGGCTCACCCAGCATGGGACCGAAGTGCTCGTTCAACGCCCGGCGGGCGCCCGTCAACATCGGGTGGGGCAGTGTCTCGTCCTCGCCGTAGAACCGGAGCAGGCGTGGCACGTCGACGACCCGCTCGTACATCTGGCGTCGCTCCGCTTGCCACTCGAGGTCGAGCAGGCGGTCATACACCTCGTCGGCGCAACCCAGCCAGCCGGGGAGCAGATCGACCCACGCACCCCGCCCGAGGTCGTGCCGGACGACGAGGTCGGCGAGTGGGCCGAGTCCCGCCGACGTGTCGAGCTCGAACAGCGAACCCTGCAGTGCGGTCATCACGGACATGCGCCGAGTGTAGCCCTATTCGATCACGCGTTCTATAGCTGAGGGCTGGGCAGCCGAGATCACGTGTTCGTGGGGGCGGGCGTGGGCGTCGTCGGGTTGGTCGGCGGTGCGGTGGGTGGCGTGACCGTCGGGGTCGGGGTCGGCTTCGGGGCCACAGCCACGACCACCGAGATCGTCTCGCCGCGCGCCAGCATCGAACCCGCGTCGGGATCCTGCGACGTCACCAGACCGGGCGGTTGGTCGTCGGCCTCCTGCTCCGTGAAGCGAACCTTGAAGCCGGCCGTCTTCGCGTCCTCCTCGGCGCGCTCACGGTTCACCCCGACCAGGTTGGGCACGGACGACTCGCCGCTCGCGTACGTGAGCGTCACCTTCGTCGACAACGCCACGGTCGAGCCCTCCTTGGGACTCACGGTCAGCACCTGGCCGGCCTTGGCGTCGTTCGGCTCCGAGGAGGCGGCCTTGGCGTCCACCGAGTCGAAGCCGGCGTCGTTCAACCGGTCCTCGGCGGCATTGCGGTCCTTGCCGACCAGACCATCGGGGATGGTCCCGGTCTCCGGTCCCTGGTTGACGGTGATGGTGACCGAGCTGTTGACCTCGACCTGCGTCTCGGCGATCGGGTCCTGCTGGGTCACCTGCCCCTTGGTGTCGGCGGGTCCGTTCACCTTGCGGATCGTGGAGGTGAGGCCGACGCCCTCCAGCCGGGCGGTGGCCTGGTCGCTGGTGTAGGTGAGCACGTTGGGCACGGCGACCAGCGCCGGCGGCGGCGGCTCGTTGGGTTGGGTCCAGCGGTAGATCCCCCAGGCGACCCCTCCGATCAGGATCACCGCCAGGACCACCACCAAGGCGATCAGTCCGCCGCGCCTCTTCGGCTCCTCGTCGACGTCCTCGGCGACGAGCGGCGGGGTCGGCGCAGGCCGGGTGGCGATCCGGGTCGGCACCTCCGACTCCGGGATCGGCCGCGGTATCGCGGCGGTGGCCTGCTGGCCGGCCAGCACCCGGGTGATGTCGTTCTTGAACTCCCGCGCCGACTGGTAGCGGTCGTCGGCGTCCTTGGCCAGAGCCTTGAGCGTGATGGCGTCGATGTCCGGGGTGATCTCGGGGTCGAGCTGGCTCGGCGGGACGGGCTGCTCGCGCACGTGCTGGTACGCCACACTCACCGGCGAGTCGCCGACGAACGGCGGCCGGCCGACCAGCAGCTCGTACAGCAGACATCCCGCCGAGTAGATGTCGCTGCGGGCGTCGACGGTCTCGCCGCGCGCCTGCTCGGGCGAGAGGTACTGGGCCGTACCGATCACGGCGGCCGTCTGGGTCATCGTCGCGGACGTGTCGGCCACCGCCCGCGCGATGCCGAAGTCCATCACCTTCACCTGGCCGGTCGGGGTCAGCATCACGTTGGCCGGCTTGATGTCCCGGTGCACGATGCCGGCTTTGTGGCTGTAGCTGAGCGCGTCCAGGACGCCGACCGTGAGCTCCAACGCGCGCTCCGGCAGCAGCTTGCGGCCCTCGCGCAGCACGTCCCGCAGGGTCTGACCCTCGACCAGCTCCATCACGATGTAGGGGATCGAGGTTCCGGTGGCCGGGTTGGTCTCCTCCCCGGTGTCGTACACGGCGACGATCGTCGGGTGGTTGAGCCCGGCCGCGGACTGGGCTTCCCGGCGGAACCGGGCCTGGAACGTCGGGTCGGTCGCCAGATCGGCGCGCAGCTCCTTGACCGCCACGGCTCGCCCCAGTCGCAGATCGAGGGCCTGGTGGACCTCGGCCATCCCACCACGGCCGAGTAACCCACCGATCTCGTAGCGTCCCCCGACCAGCTTGGGCTGGCTCGTCATCAGGTCGTTCCTCCCATCATCACGGCGTGGCCTCTCTGTGGCTGCACACCCGGTGGCGCCGCGCTCGTACGCTTCGACCCTCCCACGACCGCCTCGATCATCCCTACGGGCCCGAGCTTCGCGACCGGCCCGGCCATCACGAGGGGCTCGGTCCTCACGATAGGGCCGCCTGCATCGTGGCTCGGGCGATCGGCGCAGCCACCCGGCCGCCGGCGATGTCCTGCCGTGGGATGTCGGCGTCTTCCACGATCACCGCGACCGCCACCTTAGGATCGTCCACCGGGGCGAACGACGTGAACCAGGCGAAGGGTTTCCGGGTCGGGTCGGATTGAGCGGTACCGGTCTTGCCGGCCACGTCGACACCGGAGATCTGCGCCGAGGACCCGGTGCCCTGCGCCACCACGATCCGCATCATCTCCTGCAGCTCCTTGGCGTTCGCCGGGGTCATCGCCTGGCTCAGCTTGGTCGGGTTGGTGGTGGACAGCGACTTCAGGTCCGGTCCCTGCACCATGCTCACCACGTACGGATCCATCACCGCGCCGTCGTTGGCGATGCCGGCGGTGACCATGGCCATCTGCAAGGGGCTGGCCGCGACGTCGTACTGGCCGATGGAGCTGAGCGCGAGCTGGGCCTGGTCCATCTCGTCGGGGAACTGGCTGGCCACCCCGTTGAGATCGGCGAGGTGGCGGGCGTTGAAGCCGAACTTCTGCGCCTGCTCGCGGAGCTTGTCCTGCCCGACCTCGAGGCCGAGGTTGGCGAACGCGGTGTTGCAGGACACCCGCAGCGCGTTGCTGATCGTGGTCTCCGAGCCGCCGCAGTTGGTGGAGTTCGGCAGGTACGTCACGGTGTTGGGCAGCTTGAGCCGGTCCGGCGACGCCACCTTGGTGTCGGGGGACATGCCGTCCTCCAGGGCTGCGGCGGCCGTGACCAGCTTGAACGTCGAGCCGGGCGGGTAGATCTCGCGGGCCGCCCGGTTGGCCAGTGGACGGGTGTCGTCCTTGGCCAGGGCGGTCCAGCTCTTGTTGGCCGCCTCGATGTCGTGGCTGGCGATCTCGTTCGCGTCGTAGCTCGGGCTGGTCACCATCGCGAGCACGGCGCCGGTCTTGGGGTCGAGGGCGACGACCGCCCCCTTCTGGTTGCCCAGCGCCTCCGTGGCCGCCTTCTGCACCCGCGGCACGATCGTGGTCTGCACGCTCGCGCCCTCCGGTGAGCGGTCGGTGACCAGATCCACCAGCCGGCGGACGAACAGGGAGTCGTCGGTGCCGGCCAGCTCGGTGTTGTAGGAGTTCTCCAGTCCGGTCCGGCCGTGGTCGTAGGAGTAGTAGCCGGTCACCACCGAGTACAGGTCGTCGTCGGGATAGACCCGCTGGAACCGGAACCGGTCGTCGGTGGACTCGGTGTCGGCCATCGGCACCTTGCCGGTGGCCAGGATCGCGCCCCGGTCCTGAGCGAACTCGGCGTCCCGGGTTCGCCGGTTCTGACTGTTGGCGTCCAGGCTGGCCTGGCGGAACAGGACTGAGTACGTGACGTTGCCCAGCAGCAGGGCGAACATCACCATGGCCACGAACGCGACCCGTCGGATGGGCTTGTTCATACCGGTCTCGCCATCAGCTGGGTCGTCTCGCTGTCGGGGTCGATCTCGAGCGCCGTCGCGATCGGCTTGCGGGCATGGTGCGAGATGACCATCAACAAGCCGATGACGATCCAGTTGCAGATCAGCGAGGAGCCACCCTGGGACATGAACGGGGTGGTGAGGCCGGTCAGCGGCAGCAGGCGCGTGACGCCGCCGATGATGGTGAACACCTGCAGGGCCAGCCCGAAGGCGAGGCCCGCAGCGAGCAGCTTGCCGAACGGGTCGCGGCACTGCAGCGCGGTCCGCAGACCGCGGAACACGATCAGCCCGTAGATCATGATGATGGCCATCAGGCCGGTGGCGCCGAGCTCCTCACCGACCGCCGCCGCGATGAAGTCCGAGCGGGCCAGCGGGGTGAGGCCGGGGCGACCTTCGCCGAGGCCGCGACCGAGCAGTCCTCCCCACGCCATGCCGAACTGCGCGTTGATCACCTGGTAGTAACGGTCGTAGTCCCCGAAAGGATCCAGCCAGGCGCCGACCCGGATCTTGACGTGGTCGAAGAGCAAGAACGCCGAGTACGCCCCACCGGCGAACAGGGCGGTGCCGAGGACCACCCAGCCGGGTCGTTCGGTGGCGACGTACAGCATCATCACGAACATCCCGAAGAACAGCAGGGAGGTGCCCAGGTCGCGCTGGGAGATCAGGATGAGCAGGCTGAGGGCCCAGACGCACAGGATCGGACCCAGATCGCGAGCGCGCGGGAGGTCCAACCCCAGCACCCGCAAGCCGGCGAGGGCGAGGACGTCACGCTTCTCCACCAGGTACGACGCGAAGGCAACCGCCAGCAGGACCTTGGCCGCCTCGGCCGGCTGGAAGCTGTAGGGCCCCACCTGGATCCAGATCTGCGCGCCGAACTTCTCGGTGCCGAGACCGGGCACCAAGGGGAGCAGCAGCAGGACCAGACCGGCCAGCCCGAGCGTGTACGTGTAGCCCTGCAGCGGGCGGTGATCGCGGAGCACCGCCGCCACCAGGATGAACATGACGACGCCGAGCGTGGTCCAGATCAGCTGGGTGCGGGCGCCGTCCAGCGGCGGGTCGTTGATCAGGTCGATCCGGTGGATCATCGCGATCCCCAGCCCGTTCAGCAGCACCACGCAGGGCAGCAGCACCGGGTCGGCGTACGGGATCCGCCAGCGGACGGCGATGTGGGCGGCGAGCACCCCGACCCCCGACGCGATCGCGAGGACGGTGAACCGGTCGGAGAGCTCGCCGTCCACGTTGAGGTCCACCTGGGCGTACGCGCCCAGCACGAGCACCAGGGCGAACAACAGCAGGAACAGCTCGGCCCCCCGACGCTTCTTGGGGACGACGACCAGCGGTTGGGCGGTGCTCACGGTGCTAACAGCCCTGGCCGGGGAGCGGGCTCGGCATCGGCGTGGTGGGAGCGGCCGTGGACGACGCCGAGGGGGCGGGCTCGACCGTCATCGAGGTGATGGGAGTCGGTGTCGACGCCGCTCCGGAGGGCTTTCCACTGGGGGTGGTCGTGGCCGTCGGGGTGGGCTTGGCGGTGCTGGGCTTGGGCGTCGGGGCGGGCGTCGGTTGGGCGCAGCGGCGCGCCATCCCCCTCAGCTCCTCGATGGTGACCCGGGCGGCGTCCACGCTGGCCACCTCGATGCCCGTGGTGACCTGGGCCTGGTAGTAGGGCGGCAGGCTCGCCACCGGGAGATCCTGCACTTCGTACACCTGCGCGAGCCGCAGACCCGGGATCCCGTCGGGTAGGCCCTGGTAGATCGCGACCTGGTCGCCGGCGGCCCCGACGAAATACTGCGTGCGGGTCCAGGCGTAGCCGGCGCCGAGCCCGGCCGCCGCGACCAGCAGGATCGCCAGACCGACCAGCAGCGTACGGACGATCGGTCGCTTGGACGGCGGGCCCGGACTGTAGCGGGACTCGTCGTCCTGGGTGGTGGCCGGAGCCGGGGGCGCAGCGGCTTCGGTGCCGTTCGCCGGGGTGTCGTCCTCATCGGGTGAGTCCAGACCGGGCAGCACCGGAGAGCGGCGGGGGACCGCGGGGATGTCCCGCTCCGCCGCGGCACCCAGCACGACCGCTGCTCCCACCGCCGGACGGACCGCCGTGTCCACGTCCTCGGCCGGCTGGCCGCCCTCGGCGGGTGGCACCGGGCCGCCTTCGGCGACGGCCTCGGCCAGGATGACGGTGATGTTGTCGATCCCGCCGGCGGCGAGGGCCGCATCGACGAGATCGGCCACGGCCACCTCGAGGTCGGGATGAGCGGCGAGCCGGCCGATCTGGGCGTCGTCGACCAGGCCGCAGAGGCCGTCGCTGCAGATCAGCAGCCGGTCCCCGGCCTCCAGCTCCATGGTCGTCAGATCGGGGTCGTTGGCGGGCTGGCCGTTCAGGACCTTCAGCAGCAGGGACCGATGCGGATGGTAGGCGGCCTCGTCGGGTGAGATCTTGCCGTCGTCGACGAGGGACTGTACCCAGCTGTGGTCGTGGGTCAGCTGTTCCAGGTGACCGGCACGCAGCAGGTAGGCCCGGCTGTCACCGATGTGCACGAGCCCGATCCGCTGGCCGTCGAAGACGGCACCGGTGACGGTCGTCCCCATACCCTCGAGGCTGTAGTCGGCGGCCACGAGATCGGCGATCCGGTCGTTGGCGTCCGCAACGGCCGCCGCGAAACGACCGAGCAGCGGGTTGAGGCCGGCGGCCCCCTGCTCCGGGGTCGTGCCGTCGGGCAGCGGAACGATCACCGTGTGCTCGGTGTCGGTGTGGGTGGCGGTGTCCGCATCGGCGTCCGGAGGAGTCGACGAGCCGCCGGTGCCGGTCGGGGTCGGCTCGGTGACGGGCAGGCCGGACAGCAGGTCCGGGGTGTCCAGCCGCTTGATCGAGTCGATGGCGACGGCGGAGGCCAGGTCCCCGGCCGCCGCGCCGCCCATCCCGTCGGCGACGACGAGCAGGCGCGGGCTGGCGTACCCGGAGTCCTGGTTGTTCTTGCGGACCAGCCCGATCTCGGAGTGGGAGGCGACGCGGAGACGGAGAGTCATCCGCTCACACCTCCAGCTTCAGGACCGTCTTGCCGATCCGAACGGTGTCGACCAACGAGACGCTGGTCGGTGCGGTGATCCGCTGGCCGTTGACGTAGGTGCCGTTGGTCGAACCGAGATCCTCGACGTAGGGACCCTGGTCGGCGGCCACCAGGCGGGCGTGCCGGGTGGACACGTAGTCGTCGTCCAGGATCAGCTGACAGTCCGAGCCGCGGCCGATCAGCACCACCCCGTCGGCCAGGTTGGCCGACAGGCCGGTCTGCGGACCCTGCACGATGGTCAGCTTGTGCGGGCGACCCTTTTTGCCCCGCCGGGACTTCTTCGCCCGAGCCGGTTCTTCCAGCGGTTGGGGCCGGGGATCGTCGACCGGTGAGGGAGTGGGCACCGTACGCCCGAACAGGTCGCTGCGGATCACCGAGACCACCGACAGGATGAACAGCCACAACAGGGCCAGGTAGAGCACCTTGATGGCGGTGACGGCGAGTTCGGACATGAGTCAGGTGCCCTCAGCGCCCGGCGGGCGCGTGCACCAGCATCCGGGTGGAACCGATCTCGATCCGGGTGCCCTCGGCGAGCGTGGCGTGCCGGACCTTGTGGCCGTTGACGGTGATGCCGTTGGTCGAGCCGAGGTCGACGATCTCCGCGTCCCCGCTGGCCGGGTGCACCTTGACCTCCGCGTGCAGCCGGGAGATCCCGGGGTCGTTGATCCGCAGGTCGGCGTCGGTGCCGCGACCGATCACGAAGCCGGGCGGGGTGAGGGGGTGTCGCATGCCGTTGACCTCGAGTACCAGCTCCGTACGGCTGGAGGTGGGGCGGAAGAAGCCGTCAGAGGCGCTGTCGGCGGAGCGGGCCGAGACCGACGGGGCGCTCTGGCCCGACGCGGCGCTGTGGGCGGAGGGCGCCGACCAGACCGGGGCCGACGGCCCCGATGGGCCGGAGTGGGCGGAGGGGGCCGACTGGGCGGACTGCGCAGAGGGAGCGGACCGGGCCGAGGCCGACGGGCGGGTGGGGACCGGACGGTCGGCCGACGGCGTCATTCCTGCGACCGCCTCCGAGTCGACGGTGAATCGCCCGGTCGGCAATGACGTGTTCTGGTCGAAGTGGATCCGGATCGGGCCGTTGAACACGTACCCCATGTCACGCGCGTGCGTCTTCAGCTCGCCGGCGAGCTCGGCGATGAGGGTCTTGCTGTACGGCGTGAGCTTGTCGTAGTCGTGCTCGGACAGACCGACGACGAACTCGTTGGGCACCAGTCGCTTGTCCCGCGACATCAGCTTGGCCTCGGCGTCCAGCTCCTTCTGCAGCCGGGCCGCGATCTCGACCGGCTGAACGTCGCCCTTGAAGGCGCGGGCGAAGACGCCGTTGACCGCGCTCTCGACCTTGCGCTCGAACTTGCCGAAGATGCTCACGTCCCCTCCTCCCCGGATCGTCGCCGTCGGCGCTCCGTACGCTCTCGTGGTCAGTCCGCGGCTGTCGTAGGTGCCCGCGGCACACCGAGACCGCAGCCTCGGCATAGTCGGTCAGCCTAGATCGTATCCAGCAGATTGCGGCGATCCTGGGTTCGGCGGGCCGGGGAGAGCACGGTTGGGTCACACCCGGACGCCTCCGCGGGCTCGCGGACGAGTATCGAGGTCACCGTCGGGTAACGCTCGATCGAGAGGGAGATCCGCGGGGTCTTCCGGCCCGCGAAGGCCCCAGAAGGATCCCACTCGACGCGTGGTGTCTGCCGTGACGAGCGGCTCGCACGGATTCGTGCCGTCTCGCGCACCGTGCTAGCCTTTCCCGGCGGTTGCCCCAGGTAGGGCGTCGCTGACGCGCGAGTGGCGGAATGGCAGACGCGCTGGCTTCAGGTGCCAGTGTCCGCAAGGACGTGGGGGTTCAAGTCCCCCCTCGCGCACCACACAGACAGACAACGAACCCCCGGCGACCTCACCGGGGGTTTCGTCGTTCGTGGACCAGGTGCATAGACCTGTGGTCGGACCGCGCTAAAGCCGGATCCGGATCACCTCGCCGGCATCCTTCTCCGTGCTGTGCGTCGTCACATAGGCGTCGCCGCCCCGAATCGCGATGCCGTACGGGGATGGCAGTTCACCCACCACCAGCGTGTGGTCGGCCGGCGCGGTGGCCCCTGGCTTCACCTTGACCACGGAACCGATCGGCCCGTTCAGCAGGCCCTCGGTGGCCAGCTGCACCGCATAGAGCGAGCGACCGCGGAAGGCGAGGTCGGTGACGTTGGTCAGTCCGGACGCGTAGATCGTCGCCTGACCGCTGCGCGGGTCGATCCGGTAGATGTTCGCCCCGCCCTTCGGGAACGGGAAGCCGGTCAGCTGGCTGACGTAGTAGGCGCCGTCGTGGCCCTTGGCGGCCACCGACGTCGGCACCGCCTGCAGGGGGATCTGGGTGCCTGGGGGCAGTTCGAGGAAGGGCGGGGCGTCGATCATCCGGTTCGGGAACGCGGCCAGCTGGCGGATGCCGCCCCGTCGGCTGACGCCGAGCACCGTGTTGCCGCCGGCGTCGGCCACGACGTAGCGACCGTGGTCGACGAGCATGCCCACCGGGTTGCTGTCCGGGTCCGGCGTGTTGACCGGGTCGTTGGCGGCCTCCCAGGCCGCCAGGTCGGCGATCGTGCGGAAGGTGCCGTAGTTCCGGGTGGTCTGGATCAGCGTGCCCATCCGCTGACCGGCTGCGGGCAAGGTGTCCCGCACCGCGGGGTCGGCGCCCAGCCCGATCAGCACGGATACCCGGCCGCCGTCGCTGGATACGTCGGCCGGCCCGATCGCCTGGACTCCATCCTCCCCAGCCAACGACGGCAGCCCGCGGATGATCCGCGTCTGCTTGCCGCGCGAGCTGATCTTCGTGACAGCGCCGGTCGTGCCGAAGCACACTTCGCCGCCCTCCGGACCGGGCACACAGTTAGTGGTGCCACCCTCGCCCGCTTCGGCCACCAGCAGGTCGCCCGACTTCGTGAACGAGAGCTGGCGCGGGTTGTCCAGACCGCTGGCCACGGGTTTCTGAGTGCCACCGCCATGGTTTCCGCCGGCGAGGGCGGGCGTCGTGCCCACCAGTCCCAACCCGATCACCGCTGCCGATGTGAGCGCGGCCAGCCGGAGGCGATGAGAGCGTCGTTGCATCATTGCGTGGTCCTCCCCGTAGGACGTTGACGTCGGTCGTCATTCTGCTCTCCGTCCGGGATCGTGCGGAAGAGGGAACGGGGGCAACATTTCTTACCTGGTTGGATTTTGTACGGACAACATTGACAGTCGATGTCCCCGAACGGTGATCCTGGCACGGCTTCGCGACCGCGGTCCCTAGGATGCGCCCATGCCCTCCGCCGGTCGCACGCCTCGCTCGACCGGCGCCGTCATCGGCGTGCTCTGCCTGGCCGGCACGACCGTGTCGCTGCAGCAGACCCTGGTGGTGGCTCTGTTGCCCAGCTTCGCCGAGCTGTTCGCGATCTCTGCGGACGACGCGTCCTGGCTGATCACCGCCACCCTGCTCACCTCTGCGGTGGCGACGCCGGTGGTGGCCCGGCTGGCCGACATGTACGGCAAGCGGCTGATGATGATCGTCTGCATCTTGTTGATGGCCTGCGGATCGCTGGTCGCCGCGCTCAGCGCCGGCAGCTTCGCGGTGCTGATCGTCGGGCGCGCCCTGCAGGGCTTCTCGGCCGCACTGATCCCGGTCGGCATCTCGATCATGCGCGACGAGCTGCCGAAGGAGCGGGTCTCGTCGGCGATCGCCCTGATGAGCGCGACGCTGGGCATCGGTGGCGCGCTGGGGTTGCCCCTGGGCGGCTTGTTGTTCGGTCGGTTCGGCTGGTCCTCGGTGTTCTGGCTGTCGGTCGTCGTCGGCCTCGCGATCCTGGTCGCCGTGATCGTGGTGGTGCCCGAGTCGGGCGTGAAGACCCGCGGCCGGTTCGACCTGCTGGGGGCGCTGATGCTGTCGGCCGCCCTCACCTGCTTGCTGCTGGTGATCTCCAAGGGTGCCAGCTGGGGCGCCGAGTCGGTCGCGCTGCTGCTGACCGCGACCGCCGTGCTGCTGGCGGTGTGGTTCCCGTACACGCTCAAGGTCAGCCAGCCGTTGGTCGACCTGCGCACCTCGGCGCGGCGGCCCGTGCTGTTCACCAACCTGGCGTCGATCCTGGTCGGCTTCGCCCTGATGGGGAACATCCTGATCAGCACCCAGCAGCTGCAGCTCCCGACAGAGGCGGGCGGGTACGGCCTCGGCGCTCTGGCGGCCGGTCTGGCCATGGTGCCCGGTGGTCTGGCCATGGTGGCCTTCTCACCGGTGTCGGGGAGGATGATCAACGTCCTGGGCGGCCGGATCACCTTGATCACCGGCTGCGCGATCATGGGGGTGGCCTACGTCGGCCGGGTCTTCCTGGACCACTCGCTGCTGTCGATCGTGATCGGGTCGACGGTGGTCAGCGTCGGGTCGGCGATCGCGTACGCGGCCATGCCGAGTCTGATCATGGCCAACGTGCCGATCACCGAGACCGCCTCGGCGAACGGCCTGAACGCCCTGCTGCGAGCGCTCGGCACCTCCACCGCCAGCGCGGTCATCGCCGGGTTGCTCACCGCGGTGACGATCACGGTCGACGGCGAGACGGTGACCAGCCCGGCCGCATTCACGATCACGTACTGGCTCGCCGGGGCGGTCTCGTTGCTGGCCTGCGGCATCGTCTGGCTGGTACCGCGGCCCACGGTCGAACCGCTGGTCAGGCCGGCGGCCGAGGTCGAACGCTCCGCCGCGGTCAGCCAGGCCGGCGGGGGCACCGAGATCGTCGTCCGTGGCCGGGTGCTCCGACCCGACGACAGCCCCCACCCGCACGCAGTGGTGACGGCTGTGCGGCTGACCGGCGAGCCGCTCGACTGGAGCCGGGCCGACAACGCGGGTGCGTTCTCCCTCGCCCTGCCGGGGCGCGACCGCTACCTGGTGATCGCCAACGCCGATGGCTGGACCCCACGCTCGCAGGTGACCGACTTCGCCGATCCGGCACTGGCCCCGGTGGTTCGGTTGGGTGGTCCGCTGATGCTGACCGGGACCGTACGGCAGCGCGGCGAGCCCGTGGCCGGTGCCGTGCTGACCCTCAGCGCGACCACCGGTGAGGTACGCGCCACGACGACCACCGGGGCCGACGGCGGCTACCGGTTGCGGCTGCCACCGCCGGGGCACCACATCCTCACGGTGCTGGCGCCGGACCGGCTCGTCTCGTTGTCGGTGAAGATCTTCACCACGACCCAGTCGGCGGTGAACGACGTCGAGCTGCCGGCCGACCACCTCTGACGACGACGTGAGCCCAGGGCTGATGGAACCCGACCGCGTCGCCCGGTGCAGTCGTCCCGGTCAGTGCGCGTTCGGGTGCACCCGGGAGATGGCGGCGAGGAAATCGTCGGCCAGCGCGGTGAGCTCGCCCTCGGTGAGGGTGTCCGCGGTCTGCCCTCGGAGGCCGTGGGGCGATCTCGCGGACCCACTGCAACGCGGGAATCGGGCTACCGCGGCAGCCGTACGCGGATCACTGTGGCGCCCGGTTCCGAGTCGATCTCGATCGTGCCCTGGTGCCGCTCGACGACGATCCGGCGGGCGATGTCCAGCCCGAGGCCGGTACCGCTGCCGACCTCCTTGGTGGTGAAGAACGGCTCGAAGGCGCGGGCCGCGACCTCGGCCGGCATCCCGGGTCCGGTGTCGGCGATCTCCACCACCAGCCGCTCGCCGTCCGCCCGAACGCTCACCCGCAGCGTCCCGGAGCCGGCCATGGCGTCAGCGGCGTTGTCGATCAGGTTGGTCCAGACCTGATTCATCTCTCCGGGGTCGGCCTCGATCGAAGGCAGGTCGTCGGCGTAGTCGCGCACCACGGTGATGCCGTCCCGGAGCTTGTGCCCGAGCATCACCAGCGTGTTCTCCAGCCCGTCGGTGACCTGGACCCGCTGCCGGGAGGCGCGATCCATCTGGGAGTAGGAGCGCACCGCCGACACCAGCTCCGACACCCGGTGGGTCGATTCGCGGACCTCGGCCAGCAGCCGTTCGACGGCGACCGTGTTGGCCACCCACTCCAGCGCCGGGTGCAGGTCCTCACCCGGCAGCACCGCCTCGACCCGGTCGCACCAGGCGGGATCGGCGGCGGCCCCGGCCAGGGCGGCGGCGAGTCTCCAGCCCTGCGGCACCTGGCGTCGTTCCAGCCAGTTCTGGAGGTCGTCCTCGCGGTCAGCCCTGGCCAGCGCATCGGCGTACGTGGCCCGCGGCAACAGCTCGGCCCGCAGTGCGTCCAGCGCGCCGAACTGGGTGGCGGTGATGTCATGCCGGGACAGCCGGGCCAGCGCGTCCAGCACGCCTCGACTGGCGCCGGCCAGAGCGTCGGCCGCGCGGGTGGCGGCCGACGCCGGGTTGTTCAGCTCGTGGGCGAGCCCGGCGGCCAGGGTGCCGAGGGTGATCAACGAGCTGCGCTGGCGAGCGGTGGACTCGATCGATCGGGCCGTGTGGTAGACCCCGCCGATCAGGTGGGCGCCGAACGGGAACCACTCGGCGAAGCGGTCCCGCAGTACCTCGGCCGGTAGCCGGAACACCCGCCCCGGGCGGCCGCCGCGGCCGGTCGCCAGGTAGGTCCCGTTCTCGTCCCAGGCCCGGAACCCGCCGGCCCACCGGCCCGCCACGTCCATCTTGGCGACCACGGTGTCCTCCCGGCCGATGTGCCGCACCAGCTCGATCGTCCCGTCCAGCAGGACCCACCACGACTCGGCGGCCTGACCCTCGCCGAACAGCACCACGCCCGACTCGATCGCGACGATCCCACCGGCGTCGGCGAGGGCGGCCACCTGGTCGTCGCTCAACCCGGTGAACAGCGGGAGCCGGCGGAGATCGCCGGGATCCGCCCGATCCAGCGGCGCGGACATCAGATCGTGGCCAGGTAGCGGTGCACCAGGTGAATGGCCATCGCGCCCTCGCCGACGGCCGAGGCGACCCGTTTCATCGAGTCCAGCCGCACGTCTCCGGCCGCGAACACCCCCGGAATGCTGGTCTCCAGCGCGTACGGGTCGCGGCGCTCGACCCAGTGCCCGTCGACGGCGCCCACCTCCGGGCCGGTGATCACGAAGCCGTGATCGTCGCGCAGCACCTCCTCGCCCAGCCAGTCGGTCCGCGGCGCAGCGCCGATGAACACGTACACCCAGGTGGCCGCCACGTCCGCGGTGTCGCCGGTGTCACGCTGGCGCAGGGTCAGCGACTCCAGATGACCATCCCCGGCGGCGGCGGCGACCTCCGTACGGAAGCGGACCTCGATGTTCTCCGCGGCCTCGATCCGGGCGATCAGGTACTGCGACATCGTCGCCTCCAGCGACGGCCCCCGCACCAGCATCACGACCCTGGTGGCGTGCCGGGCGAAGTTCAGCGCCGCCTGGCCGGCGGAGTTGGCGGCGCCGACCAGATAGACCTCGTCGCCGGCGGTCTGTACGGCCTCGGTGGCCGTCGCCCCGTAGAAGATGCCCCGGCCCACGAGCTCCGCGGTGCCGGGGGCGTCGAGCCGTCGGTACGACACCCCGCTGGCCACGATCACCGACCGCGCCTCGATCACGCCTTCCTCGCCGAGCCGTACCGCGCGGACGGGACCGCGCACCTCCAGACCGGTCACCGAGCGGGCCAGCACCATCTCCGCGCCGAACCGCGAGACCTGCGCGATCGCCCGCTGCGCCAGATCGGCACCGCTCAGCCCGCGCGGGAAGCCCAGGTAGTTCTCGATGGCCGCACTCTGGCCGGCCTGTCCACCGGGTGCCTCGCGCTCGACCACCACCGTGGCGAGGCCTTCCGATGCCGCGTACACGGCGGCCGCCAGGCCGGCCGGTCCCCCACCGACGATGCAGACGTCGTAGATCGGTTGGCTGGCGGCCGTGTGCAGCCCGAGGGAGTCGGCGAGATCGACCAGGGTGGGGGACCGGAGCGTGCGCCCGTTGGGCACCAGCACCAGCGGCAGGTCCTCCGGACCGGCGTCGGCCAGTCCACGGAGTCGCTCACCCTCATCGTCGCGCTCCACGTCGTACCAGCGGTACGGGACGTGGTTGCGGGTGAGGAACATCTTGATCTCGTGGGCGCGCTCGGACCAGCGGTTGCCGACGATCCGCAGGTCGGATGTCTGCTCGGGGTGCGCGGCCTGCCAGTCGCCGAGCAGGTCGTCGACCACGGGATAGAGACGCTCGGTGGGCGGGTCCCACGGCTTCAGCAGGTAGTAGTCCAGACCGATGTCGTTGATGGCGGCGATGGCCACGTCGGTGTCGGCGTACGCGGTCAGCAGCAGCAGCTTGGCATCCGGCGCATGCACTCGGGAGGCGGCGAACAGCTCGGTCCCGGTCATCTTGGGCATCCGCTGGTCGGACGCGATCAGCGCGACCGGCTCGTCCCGCAGCGCCAGCCGAGCGAGCACGTCCAGGGCTTCGGCACCGGAGGTGACCCCGATGACCCGGTAGTCGCCTCCGTACCGATCGGCGAGGTCGCGGCTGATCGCCGACGAGACCGCGGAGTCGTCGTCGACGGTGAGGATGACCGGTCGGGCCATGGAGTGCCTCCGGCCGGCCCGACGAGGGGGCCTACCCCCGGATGGGCGTCCCCGGACGGCCGGCTGCTCGGGAGCATAGCGGCGGAGACGCCCCGGGGTGGCGCTCCAGCGGACGGGTTAGCCTGCCCGCGTGCGCTCGCCCATCGACGACGAGATCCGCGACATCTTCGAGCAGTGCTCCGGCATCGACGACGGCGAGGTCGCGACCTACATCCCCGAGCTCGCGTCCGCCGACTCGGCAGCGCATGGGCTGTGCGTCATGTCGGTCGAGGGCCACTCGTACGCCTACGGGGCCGTGGACGTGCCGTTCACCATCCAGTCGATCTCCAAGATCTTCGCGTACGCCCTCGCCCTGGAGACCCGCGGTTTCGAGACCGTTGACGAGCTGATCGACGTGGAGCCGTCGGGTGATGCGTTTCAGCGAGCTGAGCTTGGACTCGAAGACCCGCCGCCCCCGCAACCCCATGATCAACGCAGGAGCGATCACCGCCAGCTCCCTGCTCCCCGGAGGGGGCCCCGACCAGCAGCTGGCCGGGCTGCTGGCCTATCTGAGCGCCTTCGTCGATCACCCGCTGGAGATCGACGAGCGGGTGTACGCGTCGGAGGCGGCGACCGGGCACCGGAACCGGGCGATCGCGCACCTGCTGCGCAGCGTTGACGTGATCGGCGGCGACCCGATGGCCGCCGTCGACGTCTACGTCCGGCAGTGCTCGATCAGAGTCACCGCCCGCGACCTCGCGTTGTTCGCGGCGACACTGGCGAACGGGGGCCTGCAGTCGACGACCGGTCGGCTGCTGGTCTCCCGCGCGGTGTTCCGGCGGGTGCTGAGTGTGTTGGCCAGCTGCGGCATGTACGACGGGGCCGGCCACTGGTTGACCGAGGTCGGGCTGCCGGCCAAGAGCGGGGTCAGCGGCGGCATCCTCGCCGTGCCGCCGAGCCAGTTCGGGGTGGCCAGCTATGCGCCGCCGCTGAACGAGCACGGCAACAGCGTGCGCGGGGTGGCGGCCTTCCGATCCCTGTCCGAGCGCTCCGGTTCGCACCTGTTCGAACCGCGGGTCGGCCGCCTGCACACCGTCCGGCACCGCACCCAGGACGCCGACGAGGTGGGCACCGTCCGCTACGCGTTGCAGGGCGACCTCGACGTGGCCGGCACCGAGTCGGTGCTCTGGCAGCTGATGATCGAGCCGACCGCAACCCGGCGGGTGGTCGTCGACCTCACGGCCACCGACCGGATCAGCGGGCACGCCGGCGAGCTGCTGGCCGAGATGTCGCGGCGCTACTGGTGGACGGGCGAGCGCTGGAGTTCGTCGACCCGCAGGAGCTACTGGCCGGCGCCCCGGACGTCTCGCCCGGCTGCTCTGAGGCTCGGCACAGGGATGCCATCCCTGCAGCAACGCGCCCTCCTCGGTGGAGGCGTTGACCATCCTCAGCAGGTCGGGTCGGTAGGCGAGACCATCGCCACAGGCCGGGCAGGCGGGGTCCTCGAAGCTGATCAGGACCCCGCACCGGGCGCAGTCGAACCGTTGCCTGCGTGCTTTCCAGCACCTGCCGGCGATCCACCACCGCCGATCGGGATGGTAGGGAGCGTGCGATCAGGCTGACAGAATGCTGGCCAGAGCACGCGGCAGATCCTGAAAGGTCGTGCGATGAGTCCGTCCTCGAACAACCCGAACTACGCCGTCACCCAGCGGTCCTCGACCCCGATCTCGACCGTGATCTTGACCGTGGCCGGCAGCGTGATCGTGCTGGCCGCGATGAAGTCGACGGCGTCGATCATCGCGCCGGTGCTGCTCGCGTTCTTCCTGATGATGATCTTCCGGCCGCTGATGGCGGCGTTGGAGCGGCGTCGGGTGCCGCGAGGCGTCACCATCCCGCTCAGCATCGTGCTCGTCTACAGCGTGATCATCTTCCTCGGCACCTGCGTGTACCTGGCCCTGGCTCGGTTCGCCATCATCGTCTCCGAGAACGGCGGCAAGTTCAACGAGCTCGCCCGCTGGGTCGGTGGGGTGGCCCAGCAGTTCGGGGTCGATCCGACCAACGTCCAACAGATCTTCACGATCATCTCCCCGGCCCGACTGGTCAACCTGGCCAGCACGGTCTTGTCGGCGTCGGCGTCGGTGCTCACCGCGTTGGCGTTCCTGGCCGCGCTGGTCTTCTTCATGGCCCTGGATGCGGCGGACTTCTCCGCCCGCCTGGCCATGGTCGTC
>DATDAP010000593.1:0-4681 GCA_036525335.1 Microlunatus sp.
GTGGTGGCCATCCCGTGATCGTGGGCGGACGGGATGAAGTGGATGCCGATCAGCCCGTTCGTGGTGGCGCCGCAGATCGCGAAGGCACCGGCCAGCGCCCAGAACGCCCGTGTTCCGGCCGCCTCACGCAGAGCTCCCAGCGCCAGTCCGGCAACGCTGCGCCCCGTGGGCGGCGCGGGCGGCACAAGATCAGCCGCCCCGTACGGGGGCAGGCCGACGTCGAAGGGACGATCGCGGAGCAGCAGCGCGGCCACCGGGATCACCGCGAGGGCCGCGGCCGCGATCAGCAGCGAGGCCGCCTTCCAGGAGGTGGCTTCCGCCAGGTACGCCACCAGGGGCAGGAAGACCAGCTGACCCGCGGCACCACCGGCGGTCAGGATGCCCATCACCAGACCGCGTCGCTCGACGAACCAGGCGTTGGCCACGGTGGCGGCGAACACCAACGCCATCGACCCGGTCCCGAGGCCGATCAGGACGCCCCAGGTAAGCACCAGCTGCCAGGCCGCCTGGGCGAACACCGACAAGCCGGCGCCGGCGGCGATCATCAGCAGCCCCACGGAGGTGACCCGACGCAGACCGAACCGCTCCATCAGGGCTGCCGCGAAGGGAGCCGTCAGGCCGTAGAGGACCAGGTTGACGCTCACCGCCGCCGACATCGTGACGATCGACCAGCCCAGATCCTCGTGCAGAGGCACCATCAGCGGTCCGGGCGCCGCCCGGAAGGCGGCCGCCGCCACCAACGTCGCGAAGGCGGCTCCCGCCACCACCCAGCCGTAATGCACCCGTGCCACGCCGACTCCTCACGAACGAGTTGACGGCAGCCTAACTTGCTTCAAGAAAGTCTGCTCGCCGCTCCCCTCGTGGAACGGATCAGCGTGCGGCCGAGCCGTGTCTGATCTGGGCCCAGGATGCGCCGGCCGCCGCCTGGTTGCCCGCGGCGGCGCTGCAGACGCAGTCACGCTGCCCGACTCCCAGCTTCGTGGCGGCGCACCAGCGGAGGCCGATGCGGTCATGCGCGGAGAGCGGGTGCTGGCAGGTCGGACAGGTGTCCAGGACCGGATCCTGGTCGGTGTGCGGATGTGTGGAGAGATCGGTCATGCTCTGGTCCTTGTGCCCTCGCGTGGCTGGGCACTACCACCAGGCAACGTCGGCTGGCTGCCGGCGGACATCTACCGTGGTGACTTCACTGTACGTCGAAGCCGGCGCGGGCGATCGTCGGTACCGCCGCGCGACTGGTTGCGACCTCAGCGGTCCCGCGACGCGTCGAGGATCGCGGCGCCGGAGGCGGTGCTGCCCGGGCTGACCGCGGCCCGCATCGCGTGTCGGGCGGCCCGTTCGTCCCACTCCGGTGGCACCACCAGCAGGTGCAGGACGCGACTCACGCGGGGCGACATGGTCCGCAGCATCACCATGTGGGCGTCGTCGCGGGGAGACGATCCGATGCTGACGAACTCCTCGTCGACCTGGATCCGACGACGCCGGTTCAATCGCCAGTCGGGCGCCGAGTAGACGATCCGGGAGAGACGTCCGAGCATCGGCGGGAAGTGCTGCACCAGATCGAGGACCTCGATGGCCAGATCGCGACCGTACGGCCACCAGGCCCCGTCCAGAGATCCGCGGCCGATCTCCGAACACAGCCGGAGCCGGAGCGGACGCACCAGCGAGAGCGCGGCGGGTGCGGCGAGTGGAGCCGCCGTCCGTCGAGCGGCCGTCGGTCGAGAGTCACTTCTCAAGCCGGGCATCGAGTCCCCAGTTCCACCTGGTCTCGAACCAGTCCGGCGGAAGCTCTGGGATCAAGTGCGTTGAGCCTACTCCCCCGACCTCAACGGTCACCTGGCCGACGAGGTCGAGCGGAGCTCTACTGGGGGTCGACAGGGGTCGACGTGGGTCAGTGCCAGTTGCTGATCTGGACGTCGTCGGGCGCCGGCGCACCCCGTCCGGTCTCGGCGTAGGCCTTGAGGCTCAGCAGGAACGTGGCCCACTTGGTGCTGCAGTGGTGGAGGAACTCGACCGGTTCCCGCCACCCCTCGTGGGCGAAGTTCACGATCGTGTACTCGCCGTCCTGCCGCAGCTGCCAGGAGATCTGGGTGCCGATCCACTCCGGCGGCCCGTCGGTCACCAGCCACCGCACCTCTGTTTCTGGGTTGAGCTGGAGCACCTGCAGATCGAAACCCCCGAGGTCACCGAAGCGGGTCACCACGGTCGCACCGACCTCGCTCGTCCCGGTGGTCTCGGTCGTCCACCAGCCGGCGATCCCCTCCGGTGTCGCCACCGCCGCATAGACCGTCTCGAGCGGCGCCACGGCGCCGACCCGGTGCACGATGTCCACCATCACGTTCTCCTTCTCTGGTTCGAGTCCTGTTGATCGAGTCCTGTCGTTCCTGGCTGCTCGGTCTGCTGACATTGGATGGCCTCCGCGATCTTCTTGATCCGCCGCAGTCGTGCGTCCCACGTGGCCCCCACCGACGACAGCTGGGCCACCGCGCGCGCGAGCTGGGCCTCGTCGACGTGGTAGCGGCGTTCCCGGCCGGCCGGGGCGCCGTGCACGAGCCCCACCCGATCCAGGACACCGAGATGCTTGGCGACGGCTTGTCGAGTGACGGGCAGCCGGTCACTGAGCGAGGTGGCGGTCCCCGCGCCGTCTGCCAGCAGCTGGTCGAGCATCCGGCGCCGGGTGGGATCGCCGATCGCCGACCAGAGGTCGTCGTCAACGACCGTCGGGGTCGTCATCGCGCGGACACCAGACGACCGACGTACGCGCCCAGCCTGGGGACGAAGTGATCCCAGCCTGTGGCGTGCTCGCGGTAGTGCTGCTCGAGCACCGCGGCTTCCCAACCCAGCTCACGGAACCCGGACTCGGTCAGCCGGATCAGCGTGCCATCGCCTACCGGGGCCAGCTCGAAGGTCACCAGCAGCGAGTCCCCTCGGCGGCTCTCTCCGTCGCTGTAGCACCAGCGAAAGGAAAACCGTCGTGGCTCGTCGACCTCCACCACGGTGTAGGCGACCGAGTCCGTCCGGCCGGTCTCCTGGTTGCGCCAGATCAGCTCACCCGATGCACCGACCACCGCTTCGCCGGAGGCGTCGTCGGGCCACCACTCCCGGAGGTGCTCCGGCTGGCTGACGACGGCGAACGCCACCTCGGGCGACGCCTGGACGTGGATCTCGCGCTCGATCGTGCCGTACTCCATAGGATTTCCTCTCGCAACGTTTGGTTGCGAATGACTCTAGTACCCACCGTCTCATTCCGCAACCGTTAGTTGCGCTTTCTCTTCACGTCGCGCGGGCTCGTTCCCGGAGCACCGGTCCGGCTATGTGTCTCGGGGCCACACCGGCGCGCCGGCGCCATCGACCGGCTGTCATGATCATCAGCGAGATCTGACCACCGCCGCTCAGAGGAGAGACAGATGAACAAACGAGTCCTGAACTCGCTGACCGAGCTGGAACGCAACCTCGTCGCGGAGACCGAGAAGCAGTCCATGGCCGACCTCGACGAGGACGCGCTGCTCGAGCTGCACACGCGCATCCGACGGGCCCGCACCAAGTACGTCAAGCTCTACCGCCGGCAGGCGAGTGCTCAGGTCGAGACCCAGGGCGGTCGCGGCAAGGCGTTCCCGAAGAACCAGCGCAGCCGCGACAAGGCCGAGATCTTCGAGCGCGCTCTCGCCCGGGTCAGCCGTCGGGTCGACGTCCTCGCCAAGCAGTCCGCCGCCGAGCTGAAGGCCGAGCGGTTGGCGGCAGCCCGAGGCACCAGCTCCGGCCCAGGAGTCGACGGGACTGCGGCGGGGCCGGATCAGAAGGCGGTCCGTCGAGCCCGCGCGACCAAGACCACCGGCGGAAAGAAGCGGGACGCCTCCACCCGGGCGAAGGGAGCGCGACGGCAGGCCAAGCGCGACGGCTGACCAGTTCCGTCAGCAGTCCGTGTTGCGGCACTTTCATGGGGGCGGGGCTTGCGAAGATCTGACGCCGTGAGGGCGCTCCAGCCCTTCGCCGACGAGCGCCGACTGCGCTGGACTGCGGGTGAGCCAGTCCGGCTCGCGCCGGTCGACGATGACGGCTTGTGGGACTTGTAGTCAGTCGCAGGCGGGCTGGGCGAGCTCTTCCTCAAGGCGCAGCTCGACGTCTGTGTCGGCCTGACCGACGGGCCGGTCGTAGTCGTTGATGGCCTCGACCTTCGAAGCCGAAACAGATGTGGGGTCGAAGCGGTAGCCGAGCCAGTCCTTGACGAGTCGTCGGGCGAGCTCGATGCCGACGACCCGTTGCCCCATGCACAGCACCTGGGCATCGTTGGACAGCACGGAACGTTCGACGGAGAACGAATCGTGGGCAGTGACCGCACGAACGCCGGGCACCTTGTTGGCGCTGATTGCGACGCCGAGGCCAGTGCCACAGACCAGCAGGGCCCGGTCGGCATCACCGGCGGCCACGCGTCGAGCCGCCTCCACCGCGACGTGGGGGTAGGCGGTGGTCTGGCCGGAAGTCACCCCGACGTCGACGACCTCACGGACGCGCGGGTCGGCTTCCAGGTCGGCCTTGAGGATCTCCTTGTACTCCAGACCGGCGTCGTCGCAGCCGACGACTACGCGCCACGTCGGTGCAGTCGACGAGTCCGGTGTCTGGTCGCTCATGATCAGCTCTCTTCTCTGCGCGTGGGGGTAGGTGCAAGTCAGCGGTCGGCGAGGAC
>DATDAP010000594.1:0-7295 GCA_036525335.1 Microlunatus sp.
TCCAGAATCGAAACGGCCGCCTCTGCCCCGAACCGACCGGGATCCGTGAGGGTCCCGACGAGTTTCCGCCGCAAGGGAGAAGGTGTGGTGATCGACTCCGACAAGTTGTCCAGGACCGTTCTCCCAATTACGACGCGCAGAGTCAAATCGAGATCTGTACCACGGACACCGCCCAACTCGGCACGGGCCCCGACCGGTGCGGTGCAGCCGGCCTCCAGGGTGGCCAGGAAAGCTCGCTCCACAAGGGTTTCCGACCGAGTAGCAAGATCATCCAGAGCCCGTACGGCTGCGGCGACGGGCTTGCTGAGAGATTCGTGAATCTCCAGCGCGAGCGCGCCCTGTCCGGGTGCTGGGATCATGTCGTCGACGCTCAGAATGTGTGCCGCCAGACCTTTCACCGACGTTATCGGATCGTCATCTTCTTGTGTGGATTCTGGCGGTAGGCGATCGAGCCGGCGGAGCCCGGCGGCGGCGAGGACGACGGCAGCCACGCGGCCCTGCGCGGCATGGCCGATCCGGGTGTCGACGTTCCCGCGGATCTCGACGATGTCCAGCTCGACGCCCAGCCGCCGCGCCAGCTCGGCCAGCTGCAGCGCCCGGCGAGGCGACCCGGTGCCGATCCGATCGCCGTTGCGCAGGGTTTCCAGGGTGCGGCCGACCAGGACGTCGCGGGTGTCCTCCCGGGGCGGGTGCGCGGCCAGCTCCAGCTCCGCCGCCGGTGCCGTGGGCAGGTCCTTGAGCGAGTGGACCGCGACGTCGATGCGACGGTCGTAGAGGGCCTCGCGGACAGCACCTACGAACACCCCGGTCCCGCCGATCTGGGTCAGCGCACGCTGGTCCACGTCGCCGGTGGTGGTGATCCCGACGAACTCGGTCCGAAAACCACTGGCCTGCAGCCAGCCGGCCACCTGGTCGGCCTGGGCGCGAGCGAGCGGTGACGTCCGCGCGCCGATCCTGATCGCGTTCACGGGCGGGTCCTCTCGCGGTGTCGGAGCTGGTGACGACGCCCGACTGTACTGTCCCTCGACTGAGCTCAGGGCCGCTTGACGTCGGGCGCCATCACCGCCGCGATCGTCTGCGGATCGAGGGCGAAGAGCTCGCGCAGGGCCGCCGCGTAGTCCAGGGACTCGGGGTCGCTGGCCAGCTCCTGCACGCGTACGGTCGGCTGGTGGAGCAGCTTGTCCACCACCCGCCGGACGGCCCGGTGCACCTCGTCCCGCTCTCTCTCGGTCAGCTCCGGCGCTCGGCCGTCGAGCCGTGCCAGCTCCGAGCTGACCACCTCCGACGCCATGGTGCGGAGCGCGACGACCGTCGGGGCCACCTGCGCGGCCCGCCGGAGTCCGAGGAAGTCGTCGACCTCGCCACCGACCAGAGCTCGGGCGGCCTCGACCTGACCGCGGCTGGCGTGATCGGGCTGATCGGCCACCAGCCGGGCGAGGTTCACCAGCACGACACCGCGCTCGACGACGTCGGCCGACACGTCGGCGGGCAGGGCGAGGTCGACGATGCCGACCACCGGCGATCCCCGCAGCTGCTCGGCGTCGAGGAACACGTCGCGGGCTCCCGTGCAGGCGACGACCAGATCGGTCTCGCACAGGGCAGCGGTCAGCTCGGCGAGCGGGCGGGCCTCCGCGCCGATGGCGGCAGCAAGACGCTGAGCGCGCTCGAAGGTGCGATTGACGCAGGTCACCTGGGCCCCAGCCGCCGCCGCGGTGCGGGCCGCGAGCCCGGCCATCGACCCGGCCCCGAGCACCAGCAGACGGCGGCCGGCGATCGGGCCGAGGTCGGCCTCCAGCAGCCTGTACGCTGCCGTGACCAGGGACCGACCCGCCGAGCCGATCTCGGTCTCGTTGTGGACGCGCTTGCCGACCCGCAGCGCCTGCTGGAAGAGCGCGTTGAGCACGGTCCCGACGGTGCCGTGGGTCTGGCACGCGGTCAGCGCCGCCTTGACCTGACCGAGGATCTGGTTCTCGCCAACGACCATCGACTCGAGTCCGGCGGCCACCGCGAAGGCGTGCGCGACGGCACCCTCGTCGAAGTAGACCGCGCACATCTGACGGAGCTCGGCGACCTCCACACCGGACAGGTCGGCCAGGCTGGAGGTGACGTCGTCCAGACCACCGTGGAAGCGGGAGACGGAGACGTACATCTCCGTGCGGTTGCAGGTCGAGAGGACGACCGCCTCGTCCACGTGGTCTCCCGTGAGGAGGGACTGGGCCAGCTTGGTCGCAGTGGCCGGGTCCATGGCCACCCGGGACAGCACGTCCACACTGGTGGTCTTGTGCGAGACGCTGACGGCCAGGATGCTCATGAGCGGAACCTCTCTTCGGCGTCGGCGAGCGGGCGAGCGAGGACGGGATCGTCCGACTTGCGCTGTTCGTGGTAGGCCAGGATCTGGAGCTCCTGACCGAGATCGACCTTGCGTACGGTGACGCGCTCCGGCACGGTGAGCACGCTCGCCGCGAAGTTGAGGATGCTGGTGACCCCCTGATACACGAGTCGATCGGCCACGGCCTGCGCCGCCTCGGCGGGCGTGGCCAGCACAGCGATCACGGCCTTGGTGCGGACGACGACCCCCTCGAGGTCGGCGAGATCGCTGATCTCGATCCCGTTGACCTCGCGACCGATGAGGTCCGGGCTCGGGTCGACGAGCGCCACGATGCGAAAGCCTCGACTGGAGAAACCCGAATAGCCGGCCAGCGCCCGGCCCAGGTTGCCGATCCCGACGATCACCACCGGCCACTCGTGCGCGGAACCCATCTCGCGGCCGAGCTGGGCCTGCAGCACCGCGACGTCGTACCCGACGCCCCGGGTGCCGTACGAACCGAGGTGCGAGAGGTCCTTGCGGAGCTGGGCGGGCCCGACGCCGACGGCCTCGGCCAGGGCACCGGAGCTGACCACCTCGACGCCGGTGCGGGACAGCAGGTTGAGCTCGCGCAGGTAGACCGGCAACCGTGCGATCGTCGCGGGGGGCAGGTCGGACCCGGCCGAGAGACTGACCGGTGCGCGCGAAGCGTCCGTGGAGGACGACGCGCGCGTCTCGGTCGGTGGCACAGCTCTCCTGCGGACATGGTGTCCAGCGGGGGGTCGCCGAACAAAACCCACACTATCTCGACGATCCCGCGCGCGGTGCCGGCGGCAGGTGGCTCGGCGACGGTGGTCAGGGCAGCGCACCCGTCGCGTGCCCGGGCGGGACCGATCAGGACGAATCCGCGGCAAGGAACGCGCGCCCACGAGGCGCTAGGCGGTAGCCGATCTCCAGGCTCTCGGTCAGACCGAGCGCCTTCAGCCGCCGGACCCGGATCTTGAAGGTGGGCCGGTCAAGACCGACCGCCTCGGCCAGCACCGTCGACACCACCCCGGGCTGGTCAGCGACCTGCCGGAGCACCGACCGGGTCCAGGGTGCCTCGGCAGCGCCGTCCATCCGGTCCAGCCGGCGCCCGAGATCGGCGAGGGCCGTCGGGTCGAGCGCGTCGTCCGCGCGCAGCGCGACCCGGGGATCGGGACCGGCCAGCGCCAGGTCGATCCGGTAGAGCGTGTCCTCGCCCGCTCGTCGGGTGTCCCCCGGACCGCGCGCCGAACGATCCAGCCAACGCAGCAGCGCGGCCCGGTCGGCGAATCCGGCGGCCGCGGCGTCGGCGTCGCTCAGCTCCTCGACGCCGACCGGAGAGATCCCGGCGACCTCCACCATCCCTACCCGCGTGGTGAAGCGCGAGCCGACCTTGGGTCGCACCGTCGTCCAGCGCCGGTACGTCGCCGTCACCGAGCCGTCCACCAGCCCGTCGAGGGTGGCCGCCGTGAACAGCATCAGGGTCGGGCGGGGCCGACCAGGGCCGCCCGCAGCCGTACCGGATCGACCCGCCAGTAGTCGTGCTGAGCCCCGTCGACGAACGTGACCGGCACCTCGTCGGAGTAGCGGCGCCGCAGCTCGGGGTCGGCGTCGACGTCGCGGGTGGTCCAGCGGTCACCGGTGTCGGCGCACACGGCCTCGACGGCCGCGACCGCCTCGTCGCAGAGGTGGCAACCGGCGCGGGTCAGCACGACCACCCGGGCGCCGACGTCGGTGTCGCGTCCGCCAGGGTCACCGGAACCGCTCATCACCGCACCTCTCGCTCCAGCTGGCGACGCAGCTCGGCCCGCTTCACCACGCCAGTCACCCCGCGGGGGAGATCGTCGACGACACGCACCTCGGTGGGACGCTTGAACGCGGGCAACCGGGTCCGACAGAAGTCGCTGACCAGAGCCTCGTTGACTCCCGATCCGGCCACGAACGCCACCAGCCCACCACCCCCGGCAGGCCCATCATCCCCCGCAGGGCTGCGGCCGACCACGGCCACCGCCTCGACCTGCGTGAGCTGGCGGATGGACTGCTCGATCTCGCTCGGGTAGACGGTGAAGCCGCTGACGGAAACGATCTCCCGGGTCCGGTCGACGAGGAACAGCTCACCATCGGTCTGGAAGCCGATGTCCCCGGTGGCGAACCACCCGTCCTCACCCGGCCCTCCGGCGCCGTCGGGCCAGTAGCCGCTGAACAAGTTCGCTCCGCGGACCGAGATCTCCCCGGGCTCGCTCGGGTCCAACCCGTCACCGACCCGGACGTCGACCCCGGGCAGGGGACGACCCACGTGGAAGGGTCCGAGGATCTCGCCGCCGACCGTGGTCGTCACCCCCGGCGACGCCTCGGTCAGCCCGTAGCCTCGCTCCACCCGCAGACCGGTCCGCTCGGTGAACCGCTGACCCAGGCGCCAGGGCAGCGGAGCGCCACCGACCACGACGGTCCGCACCGCAGCCAACCGCGGGGCGGCGTCCTCGTCGTGCACCAGTCGGTACAGCAGGCCGGGAGTGATCGGGAGGTTGTCGATCTTCTCGGCCTCGATCACGGTGAGCAGGTCCCAGGTCGCTGGATCGGGCAGCACAAGTCGAGCGCCGGCGGCCAGGCAGCTGCCCAGCACGGCGTTGAGTCCGTACGCGTGGAAGAAGGGGAGCACCCCGAGCACGACGCTGTCGGCGTCGACGATCCCGTAGCCACTGACCTGCTGCAGGTGAGCCAGCAGCGCGCGGTGGCTGAGCATCACGGTCTTCGGGTCGGCGCTGGTACCGAGCGTGGTGGCGATGACCGCGAGCGCTTCCACGTCGGGTGGGGTCGCCACCTCCGTCACGGTCGACACCAGGGCAGCGAGACCCTCCTCGCTCAGCTCGATCGACGGGATCCGTTCGTCGGCGGCGGCCGCTCGGGTGGTCAGCACGGCGCGCGCTCCGCACCGGGCGAGCAGGCTGTCGCGCTCATCGGTCGACTCGTCGGGATCGGTCGGTACGACGACGAGGCCGGCGCGCAGGGCGGCGAGATAAGCGACCACCCAGGCGATGGAGTTGCCACCGTCCAGACCGATCCGCTGACCGGCGAGCAGACCGGTGGCGACGAGCCCGGCCGCGACGCCGTCGACGCGGCTGTCGAGTGCGGCCCAGGTGATCGCCCGGACCCCCGGCTCCACGATCGCCAGCCGGTCCGGTCCACGCTCAGCCTGGCGGGCGGCGAGCAGTGACAGGTTGCTGACCGGTGTGGTGCCGCGGTGGCCCGGGGCAGACCCGTCCGGACCAGGATCCGGCGTCTCCTCGGGCTCGGTAGCGACCACGGAGCGAGTCTGTCACAGCCGGACCCCGCCCAGCCCGTCGCGGACGCGGCCCGATCTGGCGAACTGGGGCAGGTCTGAGACGCCCTAAAGTGGGTCGGGTGGGGATGACGGGCGACGGCAGCGCGGCGGAGACCGCCGAGCCAGGCGGTCAGGCCGATCCCGCGGACCCCGCCGACGTTGGCGATGCGCATCCCCCGGAGCCCGGCACCCGGGCCGCGGAGGTCGTGGTCGAGCCGCTGATCGGACCCGACCCACAGGCCGCTGCCTTTTTCGACCTGGACAACACCATGATCCAGGGCGCCTCCCTGTTCTATCTGGCGAAGGGCCTGTACCAGCGGGACTTCTTCCCCACCCGACTGATCTTCCGCGGGCTGTGGCTGCAGGCGTACTTCCGATTCATCGGCAAGGAGAATCCCGAGCACATCGCCGAGGCGCAGGCGGCCAGTCTCGGCTTCATCACCGGCCACACGGTCGAGGAGATCAAGCAGGCCGGCGAGGAGATCTACGAGGAGTCGATCGCGCCGCGCATCTGGCCGGGCACCCGGGCGATCGCCCAGATGCACCTCGACGCAGGTCATCAGGTCTGGCTGGTCACCGCCGCACCCGCGGAGATGGCCGGGATCATCGCGGCCCGACTGGGTATCACCGGCGCCCTCGGCACCCAGGCCGACGTCGAAGACGGTGTCTACACCGGTCGCCTCGATGGTGGCCTGCTGCACGGCCCGGCCAAGGCGACGGCGGTCGGAGATCTGGCCGAACGGCACGGCTTCGACCTGGCCCGCTGCTTCGCCTACTCCGACTCCCACAACGACCTGCCACTGCTGTCCCTGGTCGGTCATCCGTGCGCGGTCAACCCCGACGCCAAGCTGTTGGCGCACGCCGAGGAGCAGGACTGGCAGATCAGGGACTACCGCACAGGGCGCCGCGCGGTGAAGGTCGGCGCGCTCGGTGCGGGCACGCTCGGCGCCACGGCCGGTGCGGTGATGGCCGGGTTGGCGATCCGGCGCTATCTCAAGGGCTAGGCATGGGGTAGGCGCAGCTCCGCGGCGCGTCAGATCGGCCCCGACCGGGCGCGCGCGGACGCGACACGCCGCTGAGACTCGCAATCGGGGTGAGTTTCCCGCCCTCCGTGACCTACGACCTCACGACGCACCCACAGCAACACCACCCAGGCGGCCAGCAGGTAGACCACGAACCCGCCGAGCCCGAGCAGGGCCAGACCCTCCGCCCGCCCGGGCACGGCGGACAGCCTGCCGACGACCAGCACCGCGACCGCCAGCAGCGCCAGTCCGGCGGCGCCGATCACGCCGAACCCGAGGGCCTCCTCCGAGATGGCGGCACCACGTCGACGGACCGCCAGCACGGTGCAACCGGCCAGGGCGAGCAGCAGGACGGCGAAGACCGCGTACACGTACGGGTGCTCAGAAGAAGGCGCTGCGCCGCTGCATCAGCAGGGCGTACAGGCTGTGCTGGATCGTCTCGCGGACCTGATCGGTCACGTTGAACACGACCATCGGGTCTTCGGCCGCACCGGGCGACAGCTCGTCGGTGGTGATCGCCTCGCCGAACTGGATGATCCACTTGCTGGGCAGCGGGATGAGGCCGAAGACCCCGAACCAGGGGAACAACGGCGTGATCGGGAAGTACGGCGCCCCCATCGCC
>DATDAP010000595.1:0-2527 GCA_036525335.1 Microlunatus sp.
GACCGCCGCCGTCCACGGCGATGAATCCGTAGCCCTTTTCGGCATTGAACCACTTGACGGTTCCCTGCGCCATGAAACTCTCCTAGACATCATGCGCGGAAGCCGCACCTCACGGCTCCGAGTTGCTGCTCGGACGCCCACAGGTCGAACGCCCACGCAAGAATCTGGGGGCGTAGCACTGACCACGGCACAGATTTGCAACAGCAGAACCACCCAATCACAGAACGATGGCGAGAAGGAACCCACCCACTTAGTACGTTGTGAGGATCAATCCTGAGAGCGCTTTCAGTTCCGGCGGTGCCTAGGCTGATTGCATGAGTACGGCGCCCGAATCGGTCTGGAACTATCCTCGACCCCCGGCGATCAGAGAGTGTCTCGCCACGGTCGAGGTCGTCCTCGGCGGCGTGATCGTCTGTCGCACGACCTCGAGCTGGCAGGTGCTCGAGACGTCCCACCCGCCCACCTACTACCTGCCGCGTGCGGGCTTCCTGCCCGACGCGCTGCGCGAGGCCGCCGGAAGCTCGTTCTGCGAGTGGAAGGGTGCGGCTCGCTACGTGGACGTCGTCGGCGGGGACCGGGTGGCCGAGCGCGTGGGCTGGTACTACCCGACACCGACGCCCGGGTTCGCGATGCTGCTCGACCACGTCGCCCTCTACGCCGGTCCGATGGATCGGGTGCTGTTCGACGGTGAGCGAGTGACCCCGCAGCCTGGCGGGTTCTACGGCGGGTGGATCACCAGCGCCGTGACCGGACCGTTCAAGGGTGTCCCCGGCAGCCACGGCTGGTGACGGTGGTGGACGAGGCGTACGTCGAGGCCGTGCTGAGCGCGGTCGAGCAGATCCCGCCCGGCCGGGTGGCCAGCTACGGCGACCTGGCCGAGCTGGTCGGCCGCGGCGGGCCGCGGCTGGTCGGCCGGGTGATGTCGACGCAGGGGGCCGCGGTGCCGTGGTGGCGGGTCGTCCGCGCGGACGGTCGTCCGGCCCGGGGTCTGGAGGAGACGGCACTGCAGCACCTGCGGGACGAGGGAGCGGTGCTGCGGGGGGACCGGGTGGACATGCGCCGGTCCCGCTGGCCCGCTTCACTATCTTGAGGCCCGTGCCCGACGCCGATCCCGTGTTCCTGGTCCAGCGTGCCGGCGAGCGCTTCGTGACCGAGGCGGCCGGTGTGACCACCCGGCACACCTTCTCCTTCGGCGCCCACTACGACCCCGGCAACGTCGGGTTCGGGACGCTGCTTGCGCACAACGACGAGCGGCTGTCGAGCGGGCGCGGATTCGACGACCATCCGCACCGCGACACCGAGATCGTCTCCTGGGTATTGTCCGGCTCGCTGCTGCACGAGGACTCCACGGGGCGCGCCGGGATCGTGGTCCCCGGGCTGGTGCAGCGGCTGAGCGCGGGCTCCGGTGTGGTGCATGCCGAGCGGAACGACGCGTACCGGATCGATCCCGATCGGCCGCGGCTGCCGGTCCGATTCGTGCAGAGCTGGGTGCGACCCGATGTCGCCGGAACCGCGCCGGCGTACGCCCAGCGCGAGGTGGAGCGGAACGCGCTCGCGGGGGACTGGGTTCCGGTGGCGTCCGGGTCCGCAGCCGAGGCGGCGATCACCCTCGGGTCCGCGGCGAGCACGCTGTGGGTGACCACGGTGGTGGCCGGCGACACGCGGAGGCTGCCCGAGGCACCGTACGCGCACCTGTTCGTCGCCGTGGGCGAGGTCGACGTCGAGGGCGTCGGGGTGCTGGCCGAGGGCGACGCGCTCCGGGTGACCGGCCCGGCCGCGGTGCGGATCGTTGGTCGGCGACCGAGCGAGCTGCTGGTGTGGGGGATGGGATGACCGCACAGGTCGAGGGCGGCGAGAACGAGGGCGCGGAGGACAGCCTGCCGCTGCTGATCCGGGTCTCCGGCCGGGACCGACCGCGGCTGACCCGCGACCTGTTGGGGCTGGTGGCGGCGGCCGGGGCAGAGCTGGAGGACATGGAGCAGCTCGTAGTGCGCGAGCGGCTCACCCTGGACATGCTGGTCCGCCTCGACGGTGCCTCCGACGCGCTGCTGCGGGACATCCTGTTCTGGGGCTTCCGGCACGACATGAAGATCGACTTCGAGCGGGTGGAGGCCCACTCACAGCGGGCCTCGCTCCGTCGGCACGCGGTGACGGTGCTCGGTCGGCCGCTCACCCCGACCGCGCTGGCCGCGGTCTCCGACGCCATCGCCGACACGGGCGGCAACATCGACCGGATCGTCCGGTTGGCGACCAGACCGGTGACCGCGTACGACCTCGTGGTGATCGCCGGTGACGCCGACGCGATGCGTACCGCCCTGGTCGGTGTCGCGCAGCAGCACGGCATCGACGTCGCCGTGCAGGTCAACGGCCTCGAGCGGCGGGCCAAGCGGCTGGTGGTGATGGACGTCGACTCGACTCTGATCGCCGACGAGGTGATCGAGCTGCTGGCCGACGAGGCCGGCTGTCGGGCCGAGGTGGAAGCGGTGACCGCCGCCGCGATGGCCGGTGAGCTGGATTTCGAGACCTC
>DATDAP010000596.1:0-2798 GCA_036525335.1 Microlunatus sp.
GCGAGATCGTGCAGGTGATCTCGGCCGATGAGGAGAACGAGGAAACCAAGCAGATCACGTCGAGCGAGTAGGTACGCGCTGTAGCGGCGGTATGACGCACCCGATGGAAGCTCTCGAGTCGCGGAAGTTTTCCTGACGGCGGCAGCGTGACATGACCTGCGGCATGATCGGTCGGCACGAGCAGCGACGGCTCGTGCCCGTGGCGGGGGGATCCCGGCCCAAGGAGACCAGCGCTTTGAATAACGATAAGGACTCGTTCAGTACCGAGGTCGTGGAGAACTTTCCCTACGAGGTCGTCGTCGACCCTCACGTTAGGGTCACCTTGGGCAGCGGAGTGGTGATCTCGGTCAAGCTGTGGCTGCCCGCGGGCGAGCCGGGCGAGCGATTCCCCGCGGTCCTCGAGGCCATCCCCTACCGGAAGGACGACAACTCACTGGTCGACGACTCGGTGCGGTTCGGGTTCTTCTCGGGTCACGGGTACGTCGGTGTGCGCATGGACCTGCGCGGGAGTGGTACGTCCACCGGGATCCTCGAGGACGAGTACTCGGAGGAGGAGCAGCACGACATCTGCGAGGTCATCGACTGGATCAGCCGGCAACCCTGGTGCACCGGTGACATCGGCATGACCGGCATCTCCTGGAGCGGCTTCAACAGCCTCCAGGTCGCTGCCCGGCGGCCTCCGGCGCTGCGGACGATCATCTCGGTCTGCTCGACCGACGATCGCTATGACAACGACGTCCATTACCTCGGCGGGTCGCTGCTCGCGTGCTACCAGAACGTGTGGGGCAGTGCGATGCACGCAAACAACACCCACCCACCCGATCCCGCCCTCGTCGGCGACGCATGGAAGGACATGTGGCTGGCGCGGCTGCACCACAACACCCACTACGGCGCGCTGTGGACCCAGCACCAGCGACGTGACAACTACTGGCGGCACGGCTCGGTCTGCGAGGACTACTCCGCGATCGCCATCCCGGCGCTGATGGTCGGCGGCTGGCAGGACCCCTACACCGACGCGGTCTTCCGGCTGGTAGCCGCGCTGGGACCGGACAGCAAGGCTCTGGTCGGCCCCTGGGCGCACACCTGGCCCGATCGCCCGGTGCCTGGGCCTGCGATTGGCTACCTCCAGGAGTGCGTGCGCTGGTTCGACCGATGGCTCAAGGGGGTCGACAACGGCGTGGACGCCGATCCTCGGATCCGGTTCTACCTGCAGGACTCGGTTCCGGCCGACGCGTTCCTCCGCGTCCGCACGGGAAGGTGGTTCGGCTCCGACGCCGCGCCCAGCGAGTCCGGTGCCGTGCTGTGGCCGCAGTCCGACGGGGGACTCGCGAGCGCGCCCGGTACCGGTACGGCCAGCCACTCGAGCCCTCTGCTGCTCGGGCGCGGGTCGCGACACTTCGAGCCGATGGGAGGCCTCGGTGACCTGCCCGACGTCCAGACACGAGACGACGCGGATGCACTCAGCTTCACCACCGACCTGCTGACCGAGGACCTCGCGATCTTCGGGCGAGTCGTCGTCCGGATCCGGCTGGCCAGCGACAAGCCGAACGCCTTCGTCTTTGTGCGCATCACCGAGGTGGCCCAAGACGGGGAGTCCTACCTGGTCACCAGGGGCAACCTCAACCTCACTCACCGACACGGACACGACGAGGAGGTCGCGCCCGTGCCGGTGGGCGAGTTCATCGACTACGAGATCCCGCTCAAGCACATCGCGCAGACGGTCCCCACCGGGCGACGGCTCCGACTCAGCCTGTCCACGAGCTACTGGCCGTGGATCTGGCCCTCCCCCGAGAGGGCCAGGATCACCGTCGACCTGGCCAGGACCTCAGTGAACGTGCCGCTGCTCGATCCCACGCTCGCTGCACCGCTCAACAGAACGTGGGAGCCACCGGCGATCGCCCCGCCGCCCCTCGTCACGTTCGAGGGAGGAGAGCCGTTCTGGGCGTGGCAGGAGGACCAGAACCCGACCCTGGTCCTCAGGAGCAGCACCGCCCCCACGACCAAGCACTTCCCCTCCGGTCTCACCACCGTCCACGAGAACGAGACCCGCTACCTCCTCGACCCTGACGACCCGCTCACCGCCACGGTGGAAGCCTCCCGCCATGCGACATTCGCCCGCGACGACTGGCACGTCGAGACGACCCAGCGCTCTCGCATGACCTGCGACGCCACCTCGTTCAACGTGAGCACCCACCTGACAGCCAGACTCAACGGCGCAGAGATCTTCGCCGAGAAGCTCTCCCACCGAATCCGTCGTGATCACAACTGAACAAGCCGCACCAGGCCGCCCTTACGGAAGTCGTGTTCGAGTGTGAGCTGCTTCGAGAGTGTGTGCCCCCGCCGAACAAACGATAAGCGCCCGCTCGCGGCGAATAGACGCACTCATGCCGAGCGGATCGCGGCAGATCCGTGCGAGCGGGGTTGCCCTCAATCAGGCAGGGTCGCGCACTGTTGATGGTTCCAGGGACTGGCATCTGTGGGCCATTCCCACTGTCCGGTTCGTGCGACATCATGAGCGATGGGGCGATTCCCGGGGTCGGACGCTGCGTTCGTTCGTCGCGCATGCGGGTTAACCGGGAGGCGGTGGACTCATGGGTCTTCGTCGCGTCTGCGCAGCGGTGTGCTTGGGCGGCCTTCTGGCGCTTGCGGGATGTGGCCAGGACAGCTCGGGCGACGCGTCGCCCGAACCCACGGATACACCCACGAGCGAGGACGGGTCCGCACCCCAGACCCCGGCTACTGCCACCAACGAGACCGGCTCCCCTGCGAGCGGGGACCCCAACCTGGCCGGCCGCCTT
>DATDAP010000597.1:0-2789 GCA_036525335.1 Microlunatus sp.
ACGGATCTTCGCTCCGTTGGAGATGAGCCACTCAGTCACTGCCCAGACCGACGCACGCCAATCTGGTCTGGCCAGCGGGCACCGATCCTGGTTCGGGTTCCCACGGCCGTTCGATGCGCCCTATTCGCGGGCCGCCATGCCGAGCAGCTACCTGATCTCGAGCGCCGAGGACGTCACCCACTTCCTCATCGGCCAATTGAACGGCGGAACCTATGATGCCGTGTCCGTCCTTTCCCCGGAGGGGATCGCGGCGATGCACCAGCCCGCGGTCCGAGAAGGAGACCGAGAAATCTTCTACGGAATGGGCTGGGAAACCAGAACCCTGGCCGGGATGCCGGTGGTGCGTCACAAGGGCACCAACGCCAACTTCTACGCCGACATGGTGCTGGACATGGAGCACGGCTGGGGCATCGTCATACTCGCCAACTTCGACTCCCTGAACTTCAACGGCGGCCGTGTGCAAGGGTTGACTGCCGGCGTGCTCAGCCTGCTCAGAGGTGAGACACCACCCGATGTGCCGATGCCGCACCACCCACTGCTGGCATCGGCCACACTCCTCATCGCCGCAGTGACCGTGCTGATGCTGTCCAGCATGGTCTGGTCGCTGGCAACGATGCGGCGCTGGCGTACCCGTCCGCATCGTCGACCGGATCGTCCCTGGCTACTCGGCCTGCGGGTAGCTCTGTCCTCGGTGGTTTGCCTCGGCTGGGGTCTGGGCCTGCTGCTCATCTTCCCGGCCCTGGCGTACCCGTTGGCGCCGACCTTGCTGATCGTGCCGGACCTTGGCTACCTGATCGTGGTCAGCAGCGTGGTGGCGCTGCTCTGGGGAGTCGCGCGACCCCCGCTGACCTACATCACCCTTCGCCGCCGTGACGGTTGATCAAGAAAGGCATCCGCTGTGGCTGTTCACAAGATCGCTTGGAACCGTGTCAGATCGGAATCGGTTCGGGCTGATCAGGTCGGACCGGATCGGACCGACGTTGTCGAAGAGCTGTCGACCTCGATGTTGATCTCCCTCCATCTCATTCCGGGCGCCTTGGTCACGGCCGCGTTCGTGATCTTTGCACCGCTCGTAAACACTCTCGCCGTCGCGCTGACCGCCAGTTCGGTGTTGTCGCTCATCTCATGACCACGTTTCGAATCAACCAAGGAGAAGGAAATGCCGAAGCAACGAATGACCCAGGAATCCGCGCCGCCGAGAACAGATCGTCCCCTGCGCCAGATCCTTGTCTTCCTGTGCTCCACCTACGCGATCGCGGTCGCGATTGCCCTGGCGCTGCCGCACGCCGGCATCACACCACTGGCCAGCATCGCCGCGCCAGTTCTGGGGTTCGCCATCACCATGACGGTTGCCGTTCCCCGCGGTCAGCGACGGGCCATCCTGGCGACTGTCGGGTTCCATCCTCGACGAGGGCGAGGCCTGCTGATTGCCGTCCTCGGGCCGGTGCTGATCGGAGCGTTGAGCTTCAGCGTCGCCGCTGCATTCGGGGTCGTTCGCTTCCCTGGGCTCGGTGCCGGCCTTGTCAGCGGCCTTCTCAACATCCTGGTAGGCCTGGTCATCTCGACGTTCGTGTTCCTCGGCGAGGAGATCGGCTGGCGGGGATACCTGATGTTTCGCCTGGCCGAGGTCACCTCAGGGCGGAAGGCGGCCATCCTCACCGGCGCCTTCCACGGCATCTTCCATCTGCCGTTGCTGCTGCTCACCACCACCTATCAAAGCGCGGGTCAACGCTGGATCGTGGTCCCGATGGTGATGATCACGATCAGCCTGGCCGGCGTCTGGTACGGCTGGCTACGACTGTCGTCGGGAAGCATCTGGCCGGTCTGTCTGTCCCACAGCGCCTTCAACAACGTGATGGAGAGCCTCGCCGGCGTCGCCATCGTGAGCTCGGCAGCGACGATGGCCTATGTGACCACCGAGACGGGGATCGTCACCATGCTGATCATGGTGCTGGTTGCCGGCTTCCTGCTGGTCGCCAAACGCGCAGACTTCGACAAAGCCCGGCCGAGAGCTCAGCACCCGACGACGCGGCCAACCGTCGATGTAACGCACAAACAGTGAGGACCAGCATGTCGCCGACAAAGGGCTGGATGCGCCCCGAACCAGACGCGTTCAACCCGGCCGCCGGCAACCGTCACTGGTCGCGACATCTGAGCCCGGACGCCGACGGGGGCCCCAACTCACCCGAGGAACGAAGGAATCTCATGCAGACTACAACGCTGGCCCGCTATGGCGCGCCGATAGCGATCGTCGCGGGCGCGATGATGATCATCACCCGACTCGTAATCCTCTTCACCACGCCGGCCGAGATCGGACCCCTCAAGGCGTACGTCCTCACCACCACCCATGCGGTCAACGGCGTCGTGTCGATCCTGGCCTTCGCGCTCCTGGTGATCGCCCTGGTGGTCCTCTACGAGCGCGAGGCGGGCAGGGCCGGCGGGTTCGGAGCTCTCGCCTTCGCAGCGGCGGTGGTCGGGACGATGTTCATGACCGGGGACTGGTGGTACGAGGCCTTTGCGGTGCCGCGTTTGGCGGAGGTCGCACCCGACGTCATCGACACGTTCGTCGGGGGCCGGCTGTTCGTCGGGGGTATGACCAGTTTCGCGCTGTTCGGCATTGGTTGGATCATGTACGGGGTGGCGAGCACCCGGGCTCGTGTTATTCCGCGTGGCATCTCGATCACCATCCTCGTGGCCGGCCTCATGTCCGGCGTGCCGCTCGGGATCGTCTACCTCAGCGGTGGGGTGGTTCACGGGCTGGCGTTCGTCTGGCTGGGCGCATGGATGCT
>DATDAP010000598.1:0-3061 GCA_036525335.1 Microlunatus sp.
ACCGGCTCTGGACCATGCACACCAGCCGAGACACCTTCCGCGTCTTCGCCGAACCCATGAACCTCCAGCACTGACCTGTCAGGAAGGAACCCACAGATGTTGACCGTCAACGCCTACGCCGCCACCTCACCGACCGACCCCTTGGTGCCGACCACCATCACCCGCCGTGACGTTGGACCCAACGACGTGCTGATCGAGATCGCCTACGCCGGTGTCTGTCACTCCGACATCCACACTGTCCGCGGCGACTGGGGCCCGATCACCTACCCGCAGGTCGTCGGCCACGAAGTCGCCGGCACCGTCACCGAGGTCGGCACCGACGTGACCAAGCATGCGGTCGGTGACCGGGTCGGGGTCGGCACCATCGTCAACTCCTGCCGCGAATGTGAGAACTGCCGGGCCGGGGAGGAGCAGTACTGCCTGAACGGCAACACCCAGGCCTACTGTTCCGTCGACCGGGACGGCACCATCACCCAGGGCGGCTACTCCACCCACGTAGTGGTCGACCAGGACTACGTCCTCCGCATCCCTTCCACGCTGGACTTCAGCACGGTCGCACCGCTGCTGTGCGCCGGCATCACCACCTACTCCCCGCTGCGTCACTGGCAGGCCGGCCCCGGCAAGACAGTGGCCGTGGTCGGCATGGGCGGCCTGGGTCATCTAGCCGTCAAGCTCGCGCACGCCCTGGGGGCGGAGGTGACCGTGCTGTCGCAGACCCTGTCGAAACGCGACGACGGTCTCCGGCTCGGCGCCGGCGCCTACTTCGCAACCAGCGACCCCGCCACCTTCGACCAGCTCGCGAACAGCTTCGACCTGATCATCAACACCGTCTCCGCCCCCATCGACCTCAACGCCTACCTGCGACTGCTGCGTCGCAACGGCACCCTGGTCAGCGTCGGCGCCCCCTCCGAGCCGCTCCCGGTCGCAGTGTTCTCCCTGTTCGGCAACCGACGCTCCTTCGCCGGATCCTCCACCGGCGGGATCGCCGAGACCCAGGAGATGCTCGACTTCTGCGCCGAGCACAGCATTGAACCCGAGATCGAGCTGATCGACATCGCCGCCATCAACAACGCCTGGGACCGCGTCCTCCGCTCCGACGTCCGCTACCGCTTCGTCATCGACGCCACCAGTCTCCGCGACGGCGGATAAACCCTCACCTCGGCACCACACACAGAGAACCCCATGAGAACGAAGGAGCAGTACATGAAGAAGCGCGCACTGGGCAGCAGCGGACTGGAGGTCTCCGCCATCGGCCTGGGCTGTATGACCATGACCGGCGGCTACAGCACCACGCCGGAGCGTCAAGACATGATCACGCTGCTGCACCGGGCCGTCGACCTCGGCGTCACGTTCTTCGACACCGCAGAGATCTACGGATTCCACGCCAACGAAGAACTCGTGGGTGAAGCGCTCGCCCCCTATGCCGACCGGGTGGTGATCGCCACCAAGTTCGCCCAGGACATCGACCCGGCCGAACGCAAGCCCCGGGGACGGATGCTGGGTCCTGCGGAGATCGCTGGTGCGGTCGACGGATCGCTGCGGCGGCTCGGGCTTGAGGTCATCGACCTCTACTACCAGCACCGGGTGAACCCCGACGTGCCGATCGAGGAGATGGCCGGTGCGGTCAAGGACCTGGTCGACGCCGGCAAGATCCGCCACTTCGGTATGTCCGAAGCCTCAGCCGGCACCATCCGACGCGCTCATGCTGTGCAGCCGGTCGCTGCGGTCCAGAGTGAGTACAACCTGTGGTGGCGCCGGCCCGAGACCGACGTCCTCGCCGTCTGCGCCGAGCTGGGCATCGGCTTCGTCCCGTTCAGCCCTCTCGGCAAAGGATTCCTCACCGGTACGGTCGACACCTCGACCACGTTCGCCGACAACGACCTGCGCGCTCAAATCCCCCGCTTCGCCGGTGAGGCGATGGAACACAACTTGGCCCTGGTCGCCGAGGTCAAGCAGATCGCCGCCACCAAGGGCACCACCCCCGGACAGATCGCGCTGGCATGGCTGCTGGCTCAGCAACCGTGGATCGTGCCCATCCCCGGCACCACCAAGGCGCACCGCCTCGAAGAGAACCTCGCCGCCGCCGACGTCACCCTCACTGGATCCGAGCTCGCCCAACTGGACGAGCTCTCGTCGAAGATCGACATCCAAGGCGGCCGGTACCCCGACGCCCTCGAAGCCCAAACCAACCTCTGAAGCTCAGCGGCGCAAGGCGTGTTGCAGGACGATCTGGTTATCGCAGGCTCGGATGTGCTGGGCTTCTCCTGATCACCGGGATAGGCATCCGACCTATGACCAATCTGCCGGAGGTGGACGGCCGAACGGAAGCGAGCCTGTGTCTCGCTCACCGGGGATTGAGCGCGACGTGTGAGACACGAGCGCCCGCCGGGAGCCCTGTTCGAACAGCCCGTGAGAGGGTCCTCCATCGGGCTGTCCGGAGGTGAACTCCCCGTCGCCGTTACGCACGGCGGACTGGTAGACCATCACGGTCGGCACCACATCATGGATTGCGCTGCCGAGCTCGGCCAGCTTGGGTTGATGCCCGGAGCGATCTGCACAGACTTCCAGCCGTTCGAAGCCGAAGCGTTGAGGATCTGCTTCGCGGAAAGCGTCCTGATCGGCGCCGTCAGGTACGGTGACCCGCCTTTTGGGGGTAGAGCGTCTCGCCGCGCGCCAGCATCTCTACCATCTCGGTGATCTTGTGATCGCACTTTGCGGGCCCGGCTCTCAGCTCGTTTCATGCTCTCGACGCGATGGATGAGCGCGAAGCGGTTGGCGCTCGTGAACACGTCGAACGTCGCCTGTGCATCCGGCTCCGCCACGATCGCCGCGGCCAGGTCGGCAGGCGCCTGGCGGGTCCTTGGACCGGCGTAGGCCGCGCCCCACCGCCCGTCGGTGCGCGCGGCTTCGACCACGGCGCGGCCGGCGTCGGTCATCCGCCCTTGCTCCTCAAGCGTCGCCACGAGCGCGACGTTTCGCTGAGACCAGCTGCCCTTGGGCCGGCGCGGGGTGATGCGCACGGTGTAGCTGCTCTCGTCGCGCTTCCCGGCCTGGCCGTCGA
>DATDAP010000599.1:0-4414 GCA_036525335.1 Microlunatus sp.
CGGGGGTGGCAGGCTGGCGCTGGCCATCGACGAGGAGGCTCCACCCATGACCCTGGATCTCACCCACCCCGCCCAGCAGGTCGCCACCCTGGTCGCCGGTGTGACCGACGACCAGTTGGACGCACCGACACCCTGCCCGGAGATGAGGGTCGGCACGTTGCTGGCCCATCTCGCCGCTTTGGCGGTGGCCTTCACGGATGCGGCCGCGAAGGTGCTCGGCCCCACCACCGAGACTCCACCGACCGCCGCCGTGCCCGTGCTCCCGGACGACTGGCGGACGGTGATCCCGGCCCGGCTGGAGGCGCTGGTCGAGGCCTGGCAGCAGCCGGAGTCGTGGCAGGGCGAGACCACCGTCGGTGGTGTGACGATGCCGGCCACCGACATCGGCTACGTGGCGAACAACGAGCTGGTGCTGCACGGCTGGGACCTGTCGGCGGCCACGGACCAGCCCTTCGAGGTGGCCGAGCCGAACCTGGACGCGTCCTGGGTGATGGTCTTCAACACCCCCGACGACCCCGCTGCTCGGGGCGGACTCTTCGGCCCTCGGCTGCCGGTCGCGGAGAGCGCACCGCTGCTGGATCGCGTGCTGGCCGGCGCCGGGCGCGATCCGTACTGGTCGCCGGAGGGCTAGTGGTTGCGGCCGGAAGTTCGTCAAGGGTATCCGGTGTCCAGGGCACCGGACACCCCGACGAACCTCCGACCGTGACCGCCAGTGTGGCGACCCGCAGCGGCGGGACCATGAACACCATCAGAGTCGCCTTCGTCACGACCATGATCCTGCTCGTCGGCGCGGCCTGTGCTCCTGCGGCGAACGACACCCCGTGGCCTCCAGCGACCTCGCCACCCTCCGCCGCGAGCGCACCGGTGCAACCGTCGGCCAGCCCGGGGTCGGCCAGCCCGGGGTCGGCCAGCCAGGGGTCGGCCGGTCCACCGTCGGAATCCATCAGCCACGTCGTCGCCATCTCGATCGACGGGCTGAACCCCCGGGCGATCACCGAGCTCGGACCGTCCGGCGCCCCGGCCTTCCACCGCCTCATGCGGGAGGGCGCCTTCACGCTGGATGCCCGGACCGAACGCGAGCAGACGCGGACCCTGCCCAACCACACCGGGATGCTCACCGGACGCCGCATCGACGCCAGCCGAGGCGGACACGGGGTCACGTACAACACCGACATCGGCCGCCGCCGCACCGTGCACACTTCCGCCGGTGAGTACATCTCCAGTGTGTTCGACGTCGTCCACGACCACGGCGGCCGGACCGCGCTGTTCGCCACCAAGTCGAAGTTCGCCCTCTACCAACGCACCTGGAACACCAACGGTGGGCGGGACCGGGTCGGAGTCGACGACGGTCGAGCCAAGATCGATCGGTTCGTCGTCGACACCGACGACGCCCGGTTGGTCGCGACCACCACGACCTACCTGCGGAACGGGCCAGGTGAGTTCGTCTTCCTCCACATCGCCCTGCCCGACGAGATCGGTCACGCGGACGGCTTCATGAGCGACAAGTACCTGGCGGGTGTTCGGTCCACCGACGAGCTGGTCGGCACCGTCCTGGACGCCATCGCCGGCCAGCCCGCCCTGCAGCGCGACACCGTCGTCCTCGTCACCGCCGACCACGGCGGCGACGGCGCCTCGCACTCCGACCAGACCAAGATCGCCAACTACCAGATCCCGTTCTTCGCCTGGGGGCCGGGAGTACCCGCGGGCCGCGACCTCTACGCCATGAACGACACCCGCCGCAGCCCAGGCACCGCGCGCACCACGTACGACGGCCCGCAGCCCATCCGCAACGGGGATCTGGGGAACCTCGCCACGGACGTGCTCGGTCTGCCCGACATCCCCGGCTCGCAGTTCGACGCCGATCAGGATCTCGTCATCTTCGGGTCCTGACGGGCGATCAGGCCCAGACCTGACCGTCCAGGAAGTCCTCGGCGGAGTCCAGATCGGCGGTGTACGCGCCGGTGGAGAGGTACTTCCAGCCACCGTCGCAGATGATCAGCACGATGTCGGCGGTCTCGCCGGCCTTGGCCGCTCGCACCCCCTGGGCGAGCGCGGCGTGCACGATGGCGCCGGTGGACAGGCCGGCGAAGATGCCCTCCCGATCGAGCAGCTCGCGGACGCGGCGGACTGCGTCGCGGGAGCCGACGGAGAAACGTGAGTCGACGTACTGGGGGTCGTAGAGCTCGGGTACGAAGCCCTCGTCGATGTTGCGCAGCCCGTAGACGAGCTCGCCGTAGCGGGGCTCGGCGGCGATGATCTTGACCTCGGGCTTGGTCTCACGGAAGTAGCGGCCGATGCCCATCAGGGTGCCGGTGGTGCCGAGCCCGGCGACCACGTGGGTGACCTCGGACAGGTCGGCGGCGATCTCCGGACCGGTCGTCAGGTAGTGCGCCTCTGCGTTGGCCGGGTTGCCGTACTGGTAGAGCATCACCCAGTCCGGGTGCTCGGCAGCCAGCTTCTTGGCCACCGCGACGGCCTCGTTGGAGCCGCCGGCGGCCGGGGAGGACACGATCTCGGCGCCCCACATGCCCAGGATCTGCTTGCGCTCGATCGAGGTGTTCTCCGGCATCACGCAGATCAGCCGGTAACCGGCCAGCTTCGCGGCCATGGCCAGCGAGATGCCGGTGTTGCCGCTGGTCGGCTCGAGGATCGTCGCGCCCGGACGGAGCGTGCCGTCGGCCTCGGCCTTCTTGATCATGCTCAGCGCCGCCCGGTCCTTGATGGAGCCGGTCGGGTTGCGGTCCTCGAGCTTGGCCCACAGGCGTACGCCCGCGGCCGGTGAGAGCCGCGGGAGTCCGACGAGCGGGGTGTGGCCGACCGAGTCGGCCAGGGAGTTGTAGCGCACGCTGTGGGCGGTGCCGGGTGCCGAGCCGTCAGCCGCCGGCGACGGCCGGCAGCACGACCACGACATCACCGTCGGCGGTCGGAGCCTCGAGGCCACCGGTGAACCGGACGTCTTCGTCGTTGACGTACACGTTGACGAAGCGACGCAGCGCCGACTCGTCCACGAGCCGTGCCTTCAGGCCCGGGTAGCGGCCCTCGACGTCGTCGATCACCTGCGCGAGCGTGGCTCCGTCACCCTGGACGGCCTTCTCACCCTGGGTGTAGGTCCGCAGGATCGTGGGGATCCTCACTTCAACGGCCACGTTCGTCGTCTCCTCGGTAGTCGCCGGCGCTGGTCTGGTGCCGGTGGGTCGTTCTGTCGCGTTACTGGCTGGGACAACCGTTGCGGCGGCAGTCGTTATTCCGATCCGTCCGGGTCGCCGCTGGTGATCTCGATCTCCTCCTCGGTGACCACACCGTCCAGGATCCGGTACGACCGCACCTCCGCCGGACCAGGGTCGGCCCCGGTCTCGGCCACCGACACCAGGAGGTAGTGGGCCTGCGGCTCGGCGGCGTAGGAGATATCGGTCCGCGACGGGTACGCCTCAGTCGAGGTGTGGGAATGGTAGACGACCACCACCTCCTCGTCGTTGCGGTCCATCTCCCTGTACAGCGCCAGCTGCTCGGCCGGGTCGAACCGGAAGAACGTCGGCGACCGGTCGGCATTGGTCATCGGGATCAAGCGCGCGGCGAGATCGGAACCCTCGGGACCGGCGATGATCCCGCACGCCTCATCGGGAAAGTCACGCCGCGCATGGGCGACGATGCCGTCCACGTACGCCTGGCAGATCCGCAACACGCCCGCCAGCGTAGGGCGACCAGCCAAGGACTGAGACGCCCGCTCGCACTCCGGACGGGTGACAGGTCCCCACTCAACTGCGCGGGTGATACATCCCCCGCGGAGTCGGATCGAGAGTCTCCGGAGCGACTCCGCGAGCGCTCGAACCCGCGCGAAGTGGTGCCTGAGCGACGGGTACCGGAGCGCCGGCGGAAAGCGCCGGCTCTGTTCTGACGACCGAGCGAGCGACACGCTTTTCGTCGCGAGCGAGGAAGGAAGCACAGAGCCTCCGGGCGCGACGCCAGCGCGACAATTTAGAGAGCGCTGATGAGGGTCTCCTGGGCGAAGCCCAGCCAGTCGTACACGCTGACCATGAACATCCGCGGGTCGTCGTCGGGCAGCTCGGACAGCTCCTGGGCGGACCCCGCGTCGGTGATGCCGAGTCGGGTGGCGACGGCGATCCGGACGCTGGTCAGGGTGCGCAGCCAGGCTTGCACTTCTTCCGGCGGGATGCGCAGGTCGGCCGCGCCGAGATCGGTGCCGTCGAGGCGGTCGAGCACCACCTGGGCGTCGGACACCTTCTTGGTCTTCAGCTCACGTTCGGTGAACCGGCGGAAGTCCGAGGAGGCGGCAGCGTCGTGCGGGTAGGCGTCCGGGAACAGACGTTGCAGGACGGGGTCCTCGTGGGTCTCCGGCTGATCGGGGTCGCTGGCCAGGTCCTGGGCCCACAGCTCGAAGGGGTCGTCGGACACC
>DATDAP010000600.1:0-3148 GCA_036525335.1 Microlunatus sp.
CGGTCGATGACCCGCAGGCTGACCTCGTCGCCGACGTCGATCTTGGCCAGGGCGTCCTCGAGAGCCTCGACCGAGCCGGCGCCGTCGCCCTTGAGGATGAGGCGCAGCTCCTGCGTCTCGCCCTTCTCGAGCTGCTCGAAGAGCTGGTCGAGGGTCTTGCGCCGGGTGCCGGCCGCCTGTGCCGCCATCCGGAGCCGGGCCCCACGACGCTCCGCGATCTGCCGCGCCATCCGATCGTCCTCGACGACGATGAAGCTGTCACCGGCTCCCGGGACAGCGGTCAGACCGAGGACCTGGACCGGGAAGGACGGCGGTGCCTCGGTCACGTTGTGGCCGTGGTCGTCGAGCAGGGCCCGTACCCGGCCGTAGCCGGTGCCGGCGACGATCGAGTCACCCACGTGCAGCGTCCCGCGCTGGACCAGGACGGTGGCGACGGCACCACGACCCTTGTCCAGGTGGGCCTCGATGGCCACGCCCTGTCCGTCCATCTCCGGGTTGGCCCGCAGATCGAGAGCGGCGTCGGCGGTGAGGATGACCGCTTCGAGAAGCTCGTCCAGGCCCTGACCGGTGACGGCCGAGACGTCGACGAACATCGTCTCTCCGCCGTACTCCTCCGGCACCAGGCCGTACTCGGTGAGCTGGCCGCGCACCTTGGTCGGGTCGGCACCCTCGCGGTCGATCTTGTTGACCGCGACGACGATCGGGACCTCGGCCGCCAAGGCGTGGTTGAGCGCCTCGATGGTCTGCGGCATCACACCGTCATCGGCTGCCACCACCAGCACGGCGATGTCGGTCGACTTCGCCCCACGGGCACGCATCGCGGTGAACGCCTCGTGGCCGGGGGTGTCGATGAAGGTGATCTGACGCTCTTCCTCGTCGACCACGGTGGCCACCTGGTAGGCGCCGATGGCCTGGGTGATGCCACCCGCCTCACCGGCCACCACGTTGGTCTTGCGGATCGCGTCGAGCAGCTTGGTCTTGCCGTGGTCGACGTGACCCATGACGGTGACCACCGGCGGACGCGGAGCGAGATCTTCCTCGCCACCCTCGTTCTCACCGAACTCGATGTCGAAGCTCTCCAGCAGCTCGCGGTCCTCGTCCTCGGGCGAGACGACCTCGATCTTGTAGTTGAGCTCGCCGGCCAGCACCTGCAGCGTGTCCTCGGACACGGTCTGGGTGGCCGTCACCATCTCGCCCAGGTTGAACAGCACCTGGACCAGCGACGACACGTCGACGTTGATCTTCTCCGACAGGTCGGTGAGCGAGGCGCCGCGGGCGAGGCGGACGGTCTGCCCGTCACCCTGGCGTACGCGGACGCCGCCGATCTCCGGAGCCTGCATCTGGTCGAACTCTTGACGACGCTGACGCTTCGACTTGCGACCACGGCGCACCGGACCCCCGGCGCGACCGAACGCACCCTGGGTGCCGCCACGGCCACCGCGGCCGCCGCGACCGGCGGGCGGACCACCGGGACCGCCGCCACCGGGACGACCCGGAGCCCCGCCACGACCGCGGCCACCGGGTGCTCCCGGACGACCGCCACCGCGGGCCGGGGAACCGAGCTGACCGGAGCTCTGCTTGGGCATCATCGCCGGGTTCGGCCGCGGCATGCCGGGCACGCCGCCACCGCCGCCACCGGGACGAGGCCCGCCCGGACCGCCGGGACCACCGCGGCCGGCGGGCGGACGGGGTCCGCCCGGACGTGGCGCATCACTGGTCGGCCGAGCCGGACGTGACTGACCCATGCCCTGCGACGGGGCGAACGGGTTGTTCCCCGGACGGGGCGCGCCCCCGGAACGGCGCGGGCCCGGCGTGGCACCCGGCAGACCGCCGGTACCACCAGGACGCGGCCGCGGGCCGGGCTGACTCTGCCCCGGAGCGCCCGGACCGCCTGGACGGGCGGGGGAATCCGTACGCGAAGGACCGTCCGTGCGTGCGGAGCCCTCGGGGCGGGCGGACCCTTCTGTGCGGCGCGGCTGGTCGGCGCGAGCAGCCTGCTCGCCCCGACGCGGGTCCGGGCGCTGATCCGAACGCGGAGCGGGCTGACCCGGTGCCCGCGGCACGGCGCCGGGGCGCGGAGCCTCGGACGAATGCGGGGTCGACCGCGGCTCATCGTCCGGCAGGGTCGACGGCTTCTGGGCCGACGGCTGCGCGGCCCGCGGCGGCTGCACCGAGGTCGCCGGAGCGGCGGGCGAGGACGTGGTCGGAGCCACGACGGGCGGCGCCACCGGTGCCGATGACCCGGCCGAGGGCGCAGGTCGCGGACCCGGGGTCGCCGGTCGCGGACCCGGGCGAACCGGACTTCCCGTCGGCGCGCCGCCGGTGGAACCGCCACTCGATCGGGTTGCCGGCGCACCGGATCCGTTACCCGGACGGGTCGGGGCCGGCGCAGCCGGACGGGTCGGCGAGCCCGGATGCGACTCCGAGGCGCCGGGGGCCGGGCGACTGCCGGTCGCACTCCTGGCTGCGGGCTTGGACGGGGAAGCGTCCGAGCTGAACTTCTCTTTGAGGCGCCGCTCGACAGGCGGCTCGATGGTGGAGGAGGCCGATCGTACGAACTCCCCCATGTCCTTCAGCGTGCTGAGGACGGTCTTGCTTTCGACTCCGAGCTCCTTAGCGAGCTCGTAGACCCGGGTCTTTGCCACTGCTCTCCTTGATGGCGGCCCGGGTCGTGTGTCGACACCGGACCAGTTAGTTGTTGTGCATGCTCATTGAGCGGTTCTCATCGAGAGGTCATGAGCGTGAGCCCACCTTCTGGTTCGGCGCCGGTCATCGGTCCACCAACGCTTGCTCGAATCACCCAGCACCGGGAGGCGGCGGGTCCAAGGAGCAATCCTATGCCCAACGCCCACGATTTCGCGAAGTCGCCCCTTCCGCGCGACTACCCCGGCCCACCGAGGTGCGGGGCGACGGCCGCCGACAGCGCCACGGGATCGACACCCGCCACCCGCAACGCACGACCGGCCGAGCGGCGCTTGATCGACAGCTGGAGGCAGTCCGGTGAACGATGCAGGTACGCACCGCGACCCGGCGAGGTCTGCCGCGCATCGACGACCGGCCCGGTGTCGGCGTTCCAGACGATCCGCAGCAGATCGCCCTTGTCCTCCTGGCCGCGGCACCCGATGCAGGTACGGAGGGGTCGAGGCAC